>NZ_JARBDB010000066.1:0-21895 GCF_036577605.1 Paenibacillus sp. GYB004 | reverse complement strand
TCCCGCCACAGCCCATGCAGAAATATTTACATCTCTTTCAATCTTCCTCCAGCGGACATAGGTTGTCAAAGTTGAAAAACTAAGAATGAGCGAGAAAACAGGAGAAAACATTACTTTATAGTGGGAGTGATTATAATTAATAATGCCATGAAAATACCGAAATATTTTTTCAAGCATTATCACTCCTTAACCAAGGAATAATCTACCGGAGATCCGTAAACTGCAATACTACTGCTAGGCTGTCCCAGCTCAGTTGCTGACCTGTTATAAAGGACCATATTATTCTGCCCATCAGGAGCAGTCAAAACGCCTTTAGGAATAAACTGCCCGTAAATATAACGGATATCATTATATCCAGCTTTTACATCAAAAACTGATGCCTGATAAATAGCTCTATACTTAGGATAATATTCACTAAAGTAGCCCAATTTCCACGGTTTACCTGCAGCTTTAAGTTCTTCGGATTGTCCGCTAAAACTAGCATATATACCACTTGCTCTGAAAGTTTCAACATCAGTAGGAGAATTAACAACTAGTCGATTAACAGAGATCAAGGCATACGCATCCGTAGGCCATTCATTAATTGGACCGTTAATGCCCCCGCCTAGTCTCCACTGAACATTCTCAGGAATCAAACCCCGGTTGGGATCGTTCGGGTCATCAAGGTCAATTACTACATACTTCTCAACCTCGGAGTAACCATTTTCTCCCTCGTAACGGAGTTTACTAACGTCTAACTTCTTTCCAGTAAGAAGATACCCTTTTAAGAAATATTGTGGCAACATTGTAAATATATTTGTCTTGTGCCACTCTATCTCTGCTTGAGAAATTGCATATTTATCCGTGGCAAGTGCTTTACCTGAATGCAAGTCTAGAACACGCTGAATGATCGTAACAGACTGCGCACGCGTCGTTTGCCCTTCAGGAGCCAAGGTTCCCCGATCATCCATTCCCTGAATAAGACCCGTTTTAGTAGACTCGTACATAGCCTCTCCATCAACCAGCTCTTTGCTAAGCAGCTTTTCATTCGATGCCCGAAGAGAAAGTTTGGCCATATCAGCCCGGGAAATCGCCACATTCAGTTTATCTTTTGGGAAATCACCATTTGTAACAATTCCTTTGCTAACTGCCGCGTTATAAAAAGGCAAATACCATTCTTCATTTTCGACCGGAGCCTTAACCGGCAGCTTGCTGGAAGCCACGATCATTTTAATAAATTCTGCGCGGCTTACTTCAACATCAGGCCGGAACGTCTGGTCTTCGTAACCGTCCACGTATCCTTTTTCAATTGCAGCAGCTACCGATTCGCTCGACCAATGACCGTTCAAATCGGAAAAAGTAATCGGATTTGCTGCGCTAACAGATCCACTCGCCAGCACAGCCGCAAAAGCAGTAACGATTGCCGACTTTTTGAACAAAGCGATCCCTCCCCCTATTAGCAGCAATGCAGCCCCGGCTTTTTTATAGTTACGGTCAAAAAGAGATTTCTTCATCGTTTTCCCCCTGGTTTTTAAGTTATTATCCTCATTTTTTTTGTGCTTCGAGCTGCTTCTTCGCAAGCTCCTCAAGTTCTTTCATCCTTTTTTGAACATCATCGTTTAGCTTCAGCTGTTCTGCTGTCGGTGGCGTATCTATCTTTGGCGCATCGATGGAAAGAATCGTCTTTGTGAACGGCTGCTTATAGGGCATGATTTCAGGAGCTATGATTCCCATCGTTATTGTATTGGCCAAGGTATAGCCGGTTTTAGGGACAATAATCGCCGGAACATCGCCGATATAATTCCGAAAAACAACCGCAGGTTGGCTTAATTTGCCTTCTTGCAGTTCGGAAACATTCCCCGCAAAACCTTTTATGACAGGTAAGACCGTTTTAATAGACTCATCGTATTTGGTCGTGTCCTTATTGTAATCAACGGTGCCCTTGAAATACAGTATATAGCTATTCCGAAAATTCCGAATTAACGGACTGGAATCCTGACTGGATTGGTTAAACCATTTTAGCGTCTCGACATCACCAAGCAAGTGTAGATTGGGGTCCAACTGGTCTGCCAAATCAATAACAACGATCTGGTCCACCGTCGATTTATAATTACCGTCAGGCGTAATAAGCGACATATTCCCGGAGCTCAGCGCAATCCTCTGTTCCCCCCCAAATATTTCAGGCGCCTTCGTAAACATATTAGTCCGATCTTTGGCCAGCCACGCATTCACGACAGCTATTTGATCAACTTGCAGTTGACCTCCCGCTTTCGCTGTAAGGATCCGTTCCACAATGGTTACGGATTGCGCTCGAGTCGTTTGTCCTTTCGGAGATAACTCCCCGTAGGCCAATCCTTGTACAAGCCCCAGTTGCGTTGCTTCGATCATGGAGGTTGCATCATCGATTGGCTTGTTCTTAAAATCCGATTTCACCGCGCGCAAGGATATTTTCGCCATTTCAACACGTGAAATTGGGGTGTGTACATCCTGTTGCGCGAAATCGGAGTTCGAAAGTATGCCGCTATCAATCGCTGTTTTAATGTATGGATCAAACCATTCCCCAGACCCGCTTCGCTCTACAGGAAGTTTATTGAATGATACGACCATTTTAACAAATTCCGCCCGACTTACTTCCAAGTCTGGCCGGAACGAGCCATCCTCGTAACCATCGACATAGCCCTTCGTGGTGGCATTAGCAACAGATTCACTAAACCAGTGACCTTCCACGTCCGTAAATTTTGTATTGGATGCAGTGCTTGTATAGGAGGGTAAAACAGCCAACGCCATGACAGTTCCGAGCACCACAAAAGGTTTCCTCACAATAAACCGACCTCCGTCTAATGAAAATCAGAAACCAAAAAAGGACGTACTTATACCGCAATGGGTATGTGCGTCCTTCGCAATTTAATAGATTCTTTTTTTGAATAAGTCGTCCCCATAATGGTCAGCACTCACAATAATGGAACAGTTAAACCCCTAATTCCAAACATAATCATAGCATAAGTTATTTTGTTTTGGAACAACAATTGTAATTACATTCCTAATCCTGACGCATTCATTGGAGTTTATGTCACCGCAGCAAGTTAAGAGGGAACACACAAGTCCTCTGTTTCACTTGACCGCACAGCGATCGACGAATCCCCCCCCCTTGTTTCAACTATGGGGATGAAAGGCTCTTCGGATGGCTTTAGTCGTCTCGAGTATCTGACAATAGATGCGTACAAATAATCGAATAGAAATGGTATCATTTTCTTGAGGTATCTTTGTCACAGCGATCGTAGCCACGGTAGGAAGCGCGTCGTTATAAACAGTGAAGCAATAGTTCGAGTCCCAAAAAGAAAGGTAGGTGAATCGGAATGCTCGTCGCTTTTAAATATCGCCTATACCCAACACGCGAGCAGAAACGGGTGATCCACTTTACGCTTGAAAGATGCCGTTTGCTATATAATCGATTGCTGGAGGAGTGAATATTGGCGTACCGATCAGCAGGTAAATCCTTGAATTACTACGATCAGGCGAATACGTTCCATGAGCGAAAACAGCAAATACCTGCACTTAAACAAGTCCATTCCCAGGTCCTACAGGATGTCGCCAGGCGCCTTGACAAAGCGTTTCAGGCTTTCTTTCGCCGCGTCAAAAACGGAGAAGCGCCAGGATTCCCTCGATTCAAGCCGGAACAGCGATAGGATTCATTCACATACCCGCAAGGTGGACATACTCTTGTCGGAAACAAAATTCGGTTGTCTAAAATTGGAGATGTGAGGATCAGACTTCATCGGCAGCCGCTGGGAAAAATCAAAACTTGTACGATCACCGTGAAGAATGGGAAATACTACGCTTGTTTCTCTTGCGAAATGGAGGGGCGGCTATTGCCTTCCTCAACCGATCAAGTGGGCGTTGACCTCGGCTTGAAATATCTAGCCGTCACATCAAAAGGGGAAACCTATGAAGCGCCAAAGCAGCTGCGTCACAACGAACAAAAGCTGAAACAGTTGCAACGATCCGTATCGCGCAAACAGCGCGGATCGAACCGAAGAAAGAAGTCCGTTCAGGTGCTGGCAAAACTTCATGAAAAGGTTGCTAACAGTCGAAAAGATCATGCCCACAAAGTATCCAAGGAGCTGGTGAACCGATACGGTCTCATCGCTTTCGAAAACCTCAACATTCAAGGGTTGGTCAAAAATCATCACCTTGCCAAAAGCATTGCAGATGCGGGCTGGAGCCAGCTTGTTCAATTCACCACGTACAAGGCTGAGAGCGCCGGTCGGGTAGTTGTTCAGGTTGATCCTCGAAATACGTCTCAGCAATGTTCCAGATGCGGTGAAATTGTGAAAAAGGCGTTGTCTGTGCGCATCCATCGTTGTGATCATTGCGGCTATACGGCAGATCGAGACGAGAACGCGGCGAAAAATATACTACAACGTGCCTTAGTATCGTAACCACAACAACATCTAGGCTCGGACGGAGCCTTCAAGGAGAGACGAGGTTGCCAGTCTCGATGATCTGAGAAGCCCTTGCCTTTAGGTATGGGGAGTCGTCACGAGCATGAGATTATGGGCATAAAAAAAAGAGAAATTAAACTTACCCTTGCCCGGATTCGCTATTTTTATTGAAGTGAGAGGTTGGCTTATCGTGGCAAAAACCTCTCTGAAAGAAAAGGAGCCGCTGCGAATCGTACTGGGCAAATGGAGATCAGGCGCAAGAACCAGTCAACTTCCGGCAGGCTGTGCATGAGCGAACTAAGCCGGCTCCGCAGCGCCTACATCCTTCCAATAGTAGGACAACAGCAATGTTACGGTTTCCTATGGCCGACTCCTAGAATTATATGAAAAAACCCCGACTGTTCCCGAGGCCGCTGAAGAACTTACGCTTTTTTGTGGTTTAAATGGGTCTACTCGCTTTGTGTTTCAATCGATCAGTTTCAATATCCGCTTAAGATTTACAGCGAATATGGTCATTGCTCCTTGCATCTCCATGCCAAGCAGACCCGAGGATGTGGCTACATCATACCCGTGTCCATGTTTGAGTTCGCTGTTCTTTGCTTCAATTTTGTAGCGTTCCTTGGATTTTTCCTTAAAGTATCCCGTCTCTTGGAATGCCATCTGTTCCGTGTGTTCATCCGATTTAATACTTACGGAATAGCTCTTGCTTTTGGCGCCTTCTTTGTAGCAGCCCTCCTTGAGCGGACAGCGTTTGCATCGCTCCACATCAAAGTAATAGGTGTCCACTTGGTTTTTACCGACGCCTTTCTTGCCTTGACGAGCTTTACGGATAGCCATTTGGCCAGCCGGGCATACGTACATGCCGGAATCTTTGTTGAACAAAAACTCGTCCTCTTTCTTGCGGCCGCCTTGCGTGATGAGTGGATTGAGCTTGGCTGCCAGTTCAATCTCATTGTTATTCGTGTACGAAATGTTATCCTTTTCGGAGTAAGCGGTATCACCAATGACGGTTTTGACCTGCATGCCGGCTGCTTTGCTCTTTTCGATAAGCGTCTGCAACTGTTTGCCGTCATTCTTCTCGCCTGTTCCTCAGTCATCGCCAGATGTGTTTTGTATCCAAAGAAAGCAGAGTCTGCGCTCTTATGCCCCACACGTGCATCCGGATCCGCCGCTAGGCGAAGTTGCTCGACGTCATCCACTACGGTCTCTTTCAGCAGAAGTCGGACGGCCAAATAACGTTCGTATAGCCGTGTGTTATGGGTTTCTCGCATGGCTCTCTGGATCATGGATATTTCTTCTTGATGTGTCATTTTCCAACCCCCTTTCCGGTGCTTTCTCTATCTATTACCCGGTTTGGTCGGTGTTGAGTTCATGAGTTCATCTTATATGGTGAACTTTTATTTCAACTTTAAAAAGAGTATTAGACTGCTCTACTATAAAACCAGCTATACTGGATAAAAGCCCTAGAATCCCCTGGCTACTAACGTATCCGTTTAGCATGATTGACTGTGCAAAACTAGGCATCGTTAACTCAACTTCCGCATAGTGTATCATCTAGCAATAAATCAGATTCTAGTTTTGTTTAGTGTTATCGTGGATTTATAGCCAACAACATTATAAATGTATATTCATGTCCCTCGGCACGTCCAAGCCACGACAATAAAAATAAATAAATTGTTATGGAAATCTGTGGTCCGTATTAGTTGGACTTTTATTTCTTTTCTTATTATTAGGTGGTATTTTCGCAATCGCAACACAAAGTGGAATGCTTAGAAGGCCAAAAGCAAGATAGTAAATTGAATAATATGGTGCTGCTTCATTCTGTATAAATTGAAATATATTATGTGGGGTCATAATTGTACTACTTCCGGCATCAGCTCCGATACCTACAAGTCGCCTACCAATTAGAAAAATAAGTATTTTTTCTGCAAAAACAGGAATTAAGCTTACATAAAATGCTCCTTTTACTGAATTCTCAAACACTGCTCTTGAATACATCCCTCCCAAAATGTATGGAATCACTATCAACATTAATCCAGACAATATATCCACCCATGTAGCTTTATTATCGACAATGTTGGTTCCAGTAACCGTAGAAATAAATTTTGATAGAAACATAAGAACAATGAAATAACAACCAGTAACAATAATCCAACCAATTATTATTTTCCGCATGTATCCCTCCATGAATTAGTGAAATTGAATTCAATATAAGGGATTCTCAGAAAGTTTTTCCTCTCTGAGAATCCTTCAACAAATTATTTTAAATCATTTATTTTCCATGCTAAATCCGGAACTTGAACGTCTGTATCGGCACCTTGCTCAGCCTTAATAATTGATTCACTTATATCAACGAACAGAATATGTTCATTGGTAGTTAATTTTTCATATTCATCTAGGCTTAATTCAATTCTTGCACTTGTAATCCCTTCGTAACGAAGGTCTTGTTCCTTTCCACTATCTAGGAGCCCTTTTTCGATTATCTCTCGTACTTTAGGTTCAAGCTTTTTAGCGTGGCCGGTAACCCATTGTCCGTTACCGTTTACCCATTTAATTTCGTAATCTCTTAAATTTGAATTAGATTTTTCCAATATATTCTCAACTTTTTCTACAGAAATAGGAGCGTTAAAAGTTACTGTTGCTTCGAGTGATTTCGTTATTATCTTGTTGTTTCTCTTAACATCCTTAACGAACTTTTGTTGTTTTAATTTTGTATCTTCCAACTCTGATTTATTTGTGATTTTAGATGCAGTTACCCTTTTCTTTTCAGCAACATTCGAGTTGGTTACTGTACTACTCGAATTGTTAATTGACATCAAACTAGCCGGGACAGCCCCGTATTCCACTTGCTCTAAAAAATCATACGTAACTGTTTCAAACTCGCCATTAAAAGGATTCCAAGCAGATCGTTGTGCAATAAAGTGAAGGGATCCACCCGGAATAGATGAACTTGTTTTATTCTCCCAGTATCCGTAATGATAGTAATTGGTGTTTGCCACCATATCTGTGCCAATAGTTGTTTCAGTAACTTCTAGTTCTTCCTCATAACCATCATTATCATCGTCGTCATAATCAAAACTAGGGTTAGGTATATTTGTGGTTTGAGAGTAATACCCCAAACCATCATCATTCATATTTTGAATTTCTGAAGTAAAATACCAAGCATCTTCATGTTCGTCAATTCCTGCTTGGTCAAAATAAAAAGTATTGCTGCCAACGAGATAATTATAGTTTGCAGAACTTGTATTATAGTATGGCGACCATGTATATGAGCGCCCTTCAGTATAATCAGAAGCAATTACTGTAGGACTTATCATGCAGGCCAACAATGATGTTATTGCAACTGCCTTTAGAGGCTTATATCTACTATTTTTCACTACTCTCAACTCCTACTTATAATTAATAGATGGCCATCTATCTACTTGTAATATACATAATTTGTATTATCAGGTATACATACCATTGGAACTAACTTAAATGTAATATTTTGTCGGTATTATGATGTCTATCTAAATATTATAATGATCGAAAAATTAAACGCCAATTCGGCTTTCGCGGCACTGTTATGGCTAGAGTCGAAAAACTCCAACGACTACTCTAACGGAATTGTCTCAATTTCTAGATTCGATTGGAATACACCTTCTTGTTAGACGCTTACCGCATAAGGACTCAGAACTAAGGTTTGTTGTTGCCGAATCATTCGCTCTCACCCGCTTTTCGTGATGACTCAATTATACAGCAAAAAAAGGTACAGCCTCTTCAACTTTCTTGAAGGACTGTACCTATTTATAAGAGACGGACTTTTTCAGCGGCCTCGTTCCCAGTGGGGTGTTCGTCTATTTGTCAAACGTTACAATTTCAACATTCGGTCCGAAAATCTCACGCATCTTCAGTGTCAAATCGCTTCTTTCGCATATCACCCGAAGTATCGTTGTCTCGTCACCTTCGAGCTTGAACTCATGCATCAGTGCTAAACCACTGATCTGAACCCACTTCATAACAAAATCCCTCCTAATAGGTTATGCACTACCCCCGTCCCTTTCCATTATTCGTCTTCCATACTCTTTTTTGATTGCTTTCGGTAACCTATAGCCGTTTATCCAAGTATCTATAGACAGCTGTCTTAAGTTGAACTGGCTTGCTTTCCGTATTCAATGGAACTTCAATAAGGGCAACAACACTTGGACCGAAAAGTTGTTCCCGGACCGTTATACCGCTTCCTCGGTAAGATGCATTTGCAACGAAATTGAATGGATAAATAGGTCTCCCCAATGCATCTTGAGGAACTTTATCGTCACCGACAAAATACAAACCAACTATTTTGATCTCGCCACTAAAGATAGCGTTGTTATTCGGAGTCATATCCGGATAAAGTCCCAGATTATGAACGAGACTTTCTCGAAATTTTACCGTCCCAACCGGTTCATCAAAAACAACGTAACCTTCAGCTTCCCTTGATTTATTAAGAACGGCAGCATCATGCGCCGCCAGGATTACTGCTCCGTAGGATCGGACTTCTCCGAGCATGATCATCCGGTCTTCTGTATTTACCTTGATGATGGTAGCAACAACAATCATGTATGCAATCAATTTGAATACGACCTTCAAATCGTATCCACCTCGTCTCGGTCGATTAAGGAGTGCGATACTCTGTATTTACAAAACGATAGCTTACGATAGGCTTATCAATGACCCCACCAAAGAAAATGAGTATCGTGCGGGGGTATGTGATTCGCAACTCAATTTTCTCATCCCCAGTTCCTTTTACTTTGCGCTCAGAGATGCTTAGTGTTCCTTCAAACTGAATATCTTCCCGTTTCATCCCGCGGGTACCCTCAAGGTATTCTTTCACTTCGTTTTGAATTTCGTCCGTGATATATCCGTAAGGAGGCGCCTTTAAAATCGCTTCAGTCAGAGCCATCTCGGCATACATCTGGTTTTTCGTATCAGCATGATCTAGAATGACTGTGACAAGGGTTAGACCTACAATCAGTAAATAGAGAATCATTTTATAAACAAATCCCATAACTATTCCCCCATTAATGAAGGGAGGACTCCGCCCTCCCTTCACATTCTTTGGTGCCTGAGTTCTGGATTTGATGTTTAATACTTCATTCCAATCGAACTATTTTTCTGCCGCAGCATTAGATGTCATCCACTTGTTTCATTAGCCTCGGTATGAGAATACGTAATTTTTGAGATCACTAAGGTTTTGCGATCGCAGCATTAGTATCATCCACTCGCTGATTCGCATTGTTATGAGAAGTGGTAATTTTCGAGATAATTCCTGTCGCCGGTGCAAAGATCAATGTCATAACAAGTAAAGCTGTAATACCAAATCCCAAAATCTTCTGCCATGTCCAATTCATTAGTAAATCCTCCTAGTAGTTAATATCAAAAGAATATGCCCACATAAAGAGCGCAAGAACACCCCAAAGTGCTGCAGCAACTACCCCGCTTATATTTACTAAAGCGAGAATCTGATTGATGTCTTTTTGTCTAGTTTTGTAGTTGGCGGTTTGTTTCTCAAGCAACGTTTCTTCATTCTCTTGTAGGGTTTTGGCTGCTTCCTCATATCCAATTTCGTCGAGTTTGTCCAATACCGAACAAATAAGTTCAATTTCAGCATTGTTCGGATAGCGCTCACGGAAGTGTTTTAATGCGAGGGAGCGGTTTCTCCAACTGTATTCAAGCAGAAGGAGGTCCTCCCGCAGGATTTTGAAGTAGTTTTGATACTGCCTGATTACGGATAGAACGCTCCGCTGCTGGGCTTCGCTTACTTCGTTTCGGAGCAGTTGTATCAGGACTGATGTTTCGCGACCAACCCGGTAATTATGGACACGCTGAACCAGTGGAGCGACGATAATACTAAAAATAGATGGATATTGCTCATTAGGTGAAAGTGACGAATATAAGGCTAGAACCAAAATTAACGGGTAATAGAGCCCTACTTCGCTTAACATGAACCATCTAAGAAAGATGAGAATCAGCACGAATAAACAAATAACATCTCGGGCTATTTTTAATCGTGCTGCATTGAACCATCTTGGAATCCCCATTGAAGCAAGCTGGCGATCAGCCCATTCGCTAGCATACCATCGGCCAAGCCGGTAAGCTTTGTCTTCGACTTCCAAACGAACGTATATTCGCATTTCATTAAAAGCGAGTAGCCGTTGCCCGCTACCGATCGAGGAATACATTGTGACGATGGATGCTATAATGAACGCTAAACCTCCGTAAAGTAAAAGGCTATATAAGTTCATTTCAATCCAACTGCCTATACTAAGCATCAAGCCTCCCCCCTTTCGCAGTTGAGGTTATCGTTCTGCATCTCTGCATAAATACTGCCGCTACAAATCAAATTTTCGCCTGGAGATCAGTATGTTAACGGCAAATCCAGCAAAACCGAGAAGGATGGCCAGAATGAATAGATTTAGCTGCATTGGCACTTCGTATAAAAACTTTCTAGCTGTCCCATCCAGCATGATTCCATTAGTGATGTAATTAACTCCATACAAGCAAGGGAAAGTAGCTAGTCCGATTTGAAAAATCTCTCTTTTGTCGGGCATATCCTCATGATTTACCCGTTCGATGGCATGCATTTTTTCTATTAATGATCGAATCCCAACCCGGATATCCTTGTTCTCTCTACGATTACTATCCTTGTCGACTGTCATCCCTAGCGATTCTCGCAGAAGGATGCAGAAGATTCCACAGAAGCGGGTTCCGATTTGATGCTCAAACAACTGAATTTCATGTTCTGCCTTGGCACGATTTCGGGATTGAAGAGCCTGGATCATGCTGTACGTCATATTACGTAGAACGGTATCCTTTACTTCCTCGACCATCTCATTAAAGACGGCATATGCATCCCGCTTCAGCAAATAGTATTTTTCGAAGTCTTCGGTATACTTCAACAGATGATGACTGAGCGTGGCTCTTCGCTGTTGAAGAACTGCGTGAAGTAGCAAAAATGGGAAGAAACATGCACATACCCCAATAATGACCGAAGCACCAATGCCGACCTGATCATACGGAAGATTCGCATCCCATTTTCCATAAACATCGAACAAATAGTTTCCGGTCACGATGCCAATGAGGACACTGAGAAAAAGAAATATGAGTGTACCCAGCTTCGCTGCAGATACGGGCATTTTGAACAAAACTTGCAGATGCATCGATACGTATCGGAGAACCCTATTTTTGAATTCTTCATTCGCACCAATACTCTGATCGTGACTTTCGAATCGACGATGGTATTCTTTGTGTTGGCGATGCAACTGAATCGCCCGCAAAAACACAATTGCTGCGGCTAAAACCGCTCCGATCAGAATCAGCGAGCCGGAAATGAGAAGCCAGTTGTTTGAAAAGAAATCGATAACAAGGAGGGTCACCCTTTATCCCCCCATGTTAACGTGTTCGAGCGGAGTTCTTCGGGAATTGGCCTAATTGCAGCAAGACGTCGGATAGTTTCCATTCCCTCCTCAAATGCAGGCCGATCCCGCTTCCGCATATTGCGCTGCAGAGCCGGGTGCAAATCCGCATTCCAACACCATTGTTCCCCATCGAACCACATGATTTTTTTACTCGTAACTGACAGATCTGTTGGATCGAAATGAATCTCGGCAATCTCAGTATTCCGCAGCGTCTCGCCGTCTTCGTCGACTTCAAAAACAAAAACAAAGTCAATCAGATTAGCATAGTCGGTCAACGAAACTCGATAATTGAGCCCTTCTGTATGGCGAAGCTCCTTACGAGCCAAGGTTCCCGGGACGTTCGTTGAATCTTTTTCATGCATGCTCGTTGCAACAAGTCCACGTGTGTTTGCACACGCCTCTTTGTACATTGGAGCTTCAACTTCCCGCACTTCCCCTATAATATAAATTTGGGGGTCCATACGTAACGTCCGGGGAAAGACCATCGAAACCATTGTTTTATCGTCCCCAACAAATTCCGTGATGTCGCGATCCGGGAACCTTTTCTTCAAATCTAGTTCCCATGCATTTTCTGCCAGTACGGTAATAAGCTCGGGGCGAGTCTCTACGAACATGGATAATATGAATGTACTTTTACCTGTACCAGGCTCACCTGTTAATATGATTTTCGTCCCGCAGCGAGCAATCATCCGATAGACCGGGATCCCTTCATTGTCAATCGTTTTCAATTCCGACTGTTGCTGCAGGGTGAATTGCTCCAGTACATTTCGTCGAAAGACTACGGTCGGATGTTTGCTCATAGGCGGGATCGTGATGACTACTCGCGTTCCGTCATACAAGTTAAGCTCTGCATAGGGCTTTTCGCGTGACATGACAGCCTCGTCTTCACTTCGTGTCAAGTTATTAATGAGCCGGTACACGTCTTCGATGCTATCGTACTGTTCATGCGTTCGATGGATCCGATCGGTCGGTTTCCGATACCTAACCTCTTTTCCGTTCAGCCGGCATTTGCCGACATTAGGATACTTTTCCATCCAAACGCTTACGCACCCAAACCCCCATGTTTCGTGAAACAGAGCATCTACCAAATTCTCGTAAATTGCCGGGGGCTGGATATCGTTAAGCTTGTATTCATCTATAAGTTGCCGTATTAAGGTTTTGACTTCCTCTACTTCCTCGGGATGGCCTTTCGAGGCACGATGCGTCTGCGTTACATACTTCTTTTTCTCTTTATTATCTTTAGCCTTGTTTAATCGATCACCGAACCAGCTGTCGACAACCGCAATGGCTTTTTTGAAATTCTGCATCGCATAGCCTTGCCCTTGAAAACCCGTCTGGCCATCATTTCCCTCTCGCGTGTAGTCCGCCAAGACATCGAAAGGGATTTCTTTTATATCGTTTTCGATCAATTCCTTCGCTACTTCCACTACTTCCTCTCCCCTTTACTGGCCGTTCGCCGTTTTCCGGGGCTTCCCGAACTAGTTGGTTCGATCATGTTAACCCAAACGTTTTTCTTGCTTATCCTGCAGACCGGCCGTGATTCGATTCAGCCATGTTTTCTTTTCAGGCTGCTCGATAACCGGCAGTCCGTAGTCGTTTACGATCGTTTCGGCCAATCTCTGAAGGCCCGTTTGGGTGAATTTCTGGGCCATCGGATTCGGACCAGGCACATAAGGCAGCTGGAGAACGCAGCCGGCCTGCAGATGATCGCTGACCGAGAGCTTAGCCTCATTCCCATACCCATCGAAATTGTAAATGAACGAGTTATGGCGAAGATCGAGGTCAAACTGATACCGGATCTGCGGAATAAAAGCGTAGAATTCCTTCATCTCCTCCCGCTTCGATGTCGCGATCAAGTATTTGCGCTTGATTAGCTTCAAGGCGACAAGAGTCATAGAGTTGTCCCAATACGGATATACAATAAAGATCGTTATATCAAAGGCAGCCTGGATCAATCCGTAAATCTGCTCCAATTTGTGCGGATGGAACCCGCGGGCATAGTCCATCTTGGGATTGCCGGCGATATAAAACAAATTGTCCCGCTTCGCTTCCGCAAGTTCTTTAATTCGTCCGGATGAAAGGCCGCCGGCCTCGAACTCGCGGTACAATTGATTTAGACCCTGCGAGTGGGATGTAACATTGTACGGATCCAGTTTAACCAACCCAATGTGAGCGCTCGTCCGCTGAGCGATCCGTTCGCTAAGGGCTTCGGAAATAAGGCATACGCCGGACTTCCGGTGGCACGCAATTAATGATAGCGCAGGTTGCAGGCGACCCTCGTACCGCTGCGGGAAGAGGAACTTCTCTACCTCCTCTTGGATCCCTTGGTCCGAACGATCGACCAAAAACGGGATTCCTTTCAGCGTACAGAGCTCTTTGATTTTCTCGTAATCGCTACGGAGTCCGTTCCGGATGTCCACAATAAACGCAACGTTATGCTTAGCATATTCGTTCGAGTACGACTCCAGTTCGATGGCAGATACATGGTCAAGAAGGAGAACGTCGCATATTCCAACGTTTTTTCCGTCCATAGAGAACTGCGTATCTGTTATGCCCTTGATGTGCTGAATGATAGATACGATACGACTTGTCTTGCCGATTACCCCGACCTTCATTTGCTTACCACCCCGTTATCTACGGCCAAAATCAGTTTATAGCCTTCTTCGATTGCCTGTTTCAAGTCAGCATATTTCTTTTTCGACAAAAAGAGTTTTACATTTTGCGGCTTCCCTGTTCCCTCGGACCGATCGTTAATCCCTTCTGCGTTTCGAATCTGCTTATTAGCTGAATCGAACACATACCTGACCCGCACGTTTTCGAAAAAAGGCTTCGTTAGCGGTCGTTCTTCTTTGTCGGGTACGACAGCATACGATTGGGAGCTTCCAGCCGTTGCGGTTATATTAATCTCAGCCTTGTTTGAAAAGAGGGGGTCTTGGGTAACTGTGCCTTTCACATTCGCAGAGTTTTGTTTCTGCTGTTCGTACCACTTCCGGAGCGACTCCGACGGCGTCAGCCATACTTGACCGATGTCGCCGATCCTCCCCGTCCAGTCAATGACCTCCCACCAGTCATCCGGGATGGGATAAGCAATTTCGTCCGCTTGAGGAACAAGGACGGAATCCGCCACATGATGAGTGGTCAAAAACTCTCCAGGATATAGCGGCGAAACAAGCGTTTTCTCTAACACCTCCTTCATTCGATCGACCGTAATCATACTCGGGGTTACCGAGGCCTTAAGCACTTCCTTCACTTCGAACAGCTGTTTGAAGTTGTCCGGAGAAATCTCGGTATATGTCTCGACCTTTTTCCCATCTTTCGGTGAAAGGACAAACTCCTTCGGGAGTAAACTCTCCCCCTTGAGGAAGAGCATAAAAAACATCGAAAGTCCGACTGCCGCTATCAATATGGACAATAGAAACAACGTGTTTACTCTTATTTTCATGAGGAGGCTCCTTACAGAAAGTCCATATCAAACGGCTTTATTTTGACATCACCTGGAGCATCGCCGCGGATCGCAATTCTCCATGCCCCCCGGAGATTGTCCATAAATTCATCTACGATGAAGAGCTGCATGAACTCGGTTGGAAAACGTTTCTGGACTCCCACGATTTCTCGAATCGCTTCTTCGGTACCGCAGCTCCATACCAAGATCGGATCCATACTATTCGGTACCGGATTGAACAGCGCTCCCTGTTCCTGAACAGTAAGCAAATATTGTTTGATCTTTCGCTCCATGAACCTAGATGGCTTCTTATCTTGCTGCAGCCGCTCTACATACATCACCATTTTGCCGAGTGGCGTTTGTATGGGAATGAGAGCCATTGGCGAATCGTAGTTGGGTGCCAAAGGCGGATACCACATAAACCCGTCTGGCTGCAGGACTCCCTTTTCAACCAGACGGATACGCAGTTCGTTAATGGCGCAGAAAGGCAAGCAGTTCCGGATGGTTTGTGCGATGCGAATCGGATCGGGTACCTCCATCCCCAGACCGTACCCCAAATAATTTTTGGCTGCGATTCCGATCGACCACACATGCTCCCTTCCGTTAAACTGACTTTCGAATCTCCACCCTTCGTACCAACCAATCCGCTGAAGAAACCTTAAACGAGTAGCCAACTTATGTGCCTGCGGAAACGCATTACGGTACAAATATCGAATTTGTTTTTCGGTAAGCACTTTGGCTCTTGCCAGTGTAATGGCAATTTCGATATCCTCCTTCGATATTTCACCGCGGAGTACCCGATGGTAAATCGCATCGTACGTGGTATCGGGTTCTCGATTCCATTTCAACATCTCAATCGTGAATGTCGGATCATCGAAAAATGGAACCGAACCGTCCCTCGCCTTCCAGATCGCAACCGGCAATGGCGCCGATTGCTGCCGGTTAGATAAATCGGTATGCATTGTTCATCATGGCCGCGTGGTTAGCTTCCAGCCTGAAGATCAAGACTCTCCCACGCTTGACCGATTTTTCAATTTGGGTAATTTCCGCAGTTGCTACTACGCCGGCCGGCAATCCGTCGTGGAATTTTTGCTTCAAAAACTTGCTCAGGTTTCCGATAAAGGTGATCCCTGATGGTAGTTCGCAAAAATAACTGTTGGCGCCTGGTGCTCTCCCCGTAATCTTCACGCTAACCTTGTCGCCGATATTGTGATGATTTTCGATCTCATCCCAGAAACGACCTTTTCCTTCTACGACTAGTGCCCGTCTTGAGAGAATAACTCGGTATCCGTACTCCTGGGAGCTGCTCACTTTACTTTTTACGAGCTCCTGCTCCTCTTCTTGCACGTCCGCCGCATCTGACTGCTCGATCGGCGCCGATTGATCATCCTTCCTTATTTCTTGAACGATTGCTTCGATTTCCGTTCCGACCGGCAGCTGTTCGCGTAGATTGCGAATTTTACGGACATCCCATTCACTTGCTGGAATGATGCAAGGAAAGCCACTCACATCAACAAAAACCAAATTGCTGTCGAGCACGCCCGTAACAACTCCCCGGACCTTATCGCCTTGGCGTGTCACTTCCAGGAACTGATCAACGATACGCGGGATCGCCTCCCGCCGGCTAACCAAGACTACGCCTTCCGCTTCCATAATGTTCGTTACAATGAACGGAACCCGTGTATGCAGGAAACCATTAAACGTACCTACTTCGCGATCTAAGAAGTCTTCTTTTTTACAGTACAGGTTGGTATTTTGAAAATTGATCACGATGAGTTCTTCTTTTTTTCCTCGGATCGTGGCCGTTCGGATTTGCTCCACTTTCCCGTGCTGTACCCAGCGCCGAACCATCGATTCTCTCAAAATCTCTAAAACGTGCTGATTCATCCACACAGCCTCCTCAGATTTGCGTACGTGTAGCGAAAAAAAAGACGCGTAAACAGCCCCAATAGAGGCTATTTACGCGTCCTTCGCTACGATCATATTCACTTATAAATAAAGATATACGATCAGTTTCTGGAATTCAAGCTTTTTTTTAGAGTTTCGAGGAATCGATCTTCACTTTTTCTTATCTTGATTGGATTCTTCTAACTTGGACTGGACAGCTCGCACAAATGCTTGTGCGTCCTCGTCCTCATCAACGGCAACATCTTTTAATTTACTCATCTTGTTCTCGGGCCCATGATCGAGTTCAACTTTTTGTATAACGGGTTCGGCAGCCGGCGGGGTCTTCTTCATGAAGCTGGTCATATTTTTAGAGAACGAGAACGTTTCTTCCTCTTCTTGAACAGCAGTGGTGAGCGTAGACTGATCCATAGATTTGTCGTCCCTATTTCCTTTACGTCGTTCATCGTGCAGTTCAGGTTCAGAAACCTCCTCCAGGAGTCTTTGTTGAATAAAAGCAGGCAACTCCTTGTTTGGTTGTAGTGTCCTTATGTTGTTTGGTCCCGCTTCCTCTTCTGAAAACCCTACAAAACGCGATATCAGGTTTTTGTGCTCTACGAACTCAGTCTCTAATTCCACAGTTATTTTCTGAACTTCCTTTGCGCCGTCTTCAGGCGCAACGAGCGATTCGATTTCCGAAACTTCCTTCAACTCAATGTCCATCCGCCAATAACTCATAAAATATTCCAAAGCCTCCGGATCGAGTGCTGCCTCCCACTCCGCTGCCTCTCCCTTATCAATAAAGTCGCCTTCCGCAAGGAAAGCCTTCTTCGTGCTTCCATCGTAAACAAGTCGGCAGTATGAAAACTTAAAGGGGTTGAACATAATATCGTCCTCGGAGGCGACAGCGACTTCCTCCCGCGTCACGCTCTCGGAATAGGAATAGTTCGGATTTTGCATCTTGTCCGGTGTAATACTCTCACGTACTGCCATGACGTCCATACTTTTCTTCCCGAAATACTTGGTTAGTTTTTCTGCGTCAAAATCGGTTACCCCGCCATACACAATTAAATTTCGGGTTGTGCCGAGTGTTGCCTCGACGAATTTATCGCCGAACTTAAGCGCAAACTGCGACAGTGTTTGATAAGCAACAAATGGTGCAATCTTGTATTTACGTCCTTGACTAGCAAGTTTCAAGAATGGCAGGTTCATGTAATCATAAGCCTCATCCACATACAAGCTGACCAACGCTCTGGTATTCTCGTCTCCCGTTCTTCGGAATACCGAGTTTTGAACAGTCATCAAGACTAACTTTCCAAACGCATCAGAAACGTCTCCGAGCAATCCATTATCCGTATTGCAGAGGAGAATTCCTCCTTTGGCCATGATGCGATCAATATCTACATTCTGATCATTCATAAAAATACGCGCCAGATATGGGTTCATAATAAGGTCCGACAATAGGTTCCGGGTCTGTCGAGTGAACTCGCTCTGCTTGTCCATAATCATTTCGCGTCCTTCGTATTCGTGCCCCCTCGGAAATTTTTGAATAATCCCGTCCCGGTCGACCATGATAGCAAGGGCATCGTTTTTAAACCAGCGGATGACGCGCTTCACCAGCATCCAATAAATTTGCTGGTCCTTCATCATTTTCGCGATTTCTTCGTCTTTGGGTATTGTTTTCTCGACCGCAATTACTAAATCCATAGTAAACCGAGGGTCTTGATACATACGATCGAGATCAAACAAATCACAATCGTTAATGCGGTTAATTTTTATCAGGTAAATGTACATTTTTAAGACGGTCCGGCATGCTTGCCTGAAAAATTCGTTACTTACCTCACTCATGCCATCGAGAACCGCCGTAATGGTTTCTGCAACTTGAGATAACGGACCAACCATAACGTTTATTCCAGGTGTATCCTCACTGCTCGGATCCAAATAAATGATCAACTCGTCTGGTATGCCATGTTTCAAAGCTACATCGTATGCGGAATCACATAAATCTTTTGCGGGCTCAATGATTATCGTGCCGATCAAATATTTAGCCAAGGCCCGCTTGAACTTCTCGGAGTTCGCACCATACTTTTTGGCTAGACGTGGAAAATCGTTTATCATTTTCTGCAAATGTCCCATGTCTTGTCGGAACGCTTTGATAATTTTCATGGAAGTCTTCCCGCTCCCCGGTGGACCCAGAAGAGTAACGCCCAGTTGCCGGGAGTCCCCGGTCAATATGGCCGGCACCCCGGTATCGACTCGTGTTGCCAACGTGATATCGGGCAATGTACCTGCTTTCTCATCACCAAACCTTCCAAGCCATTTGTGCTCAAACTTATATTCAGCAAACCATGTTTGTATCACTTCATCATCACGAAAAAGACCGATTATTCTTGAAATCACCATAAAGGCAATGAAGTATGGAATTAGCAACACGACCATTGCAATGATTTGCACAGACTCCCGATGGAGTCGATCCTTGTATATCGATTCGAATTGATCGTGTATCCCGAGGAGTGGTTCAAATCCTATCGGCATGATATAGAGCGAACTATAGTAACAGATGCTCAGAACAATCGTAGCACTGCACAGGATAAAACTGATACTGCGACGGCGCAACGTTTTTGTTAAAAACTTTACTCTAGTGCCCAATATCCATGTCGCCATAGGAAATATAGTAAAAAACATTACCTTCCAAAAATGCGATTCGTTTGGTGACGAATAGAACCATATCATTCCTTTTAAGGGAAATGGCAAATCTCCGGCTATCCCGGTACGAGACAACTCATATTTACCCCACAGTAAGGAATTCGTCATTACAATGACCGAAACCATTGTGATGAAAACGATAAAGTGGGTCAATATGGCTAATATGATCGGGATCCACTTGCGAAAATTAAAATCTCGTATTCTATCAATCACTTTGGTCATGAGCGACTTCATCATATCCCCCCTCCAGGATGTCGGACTCGTTATTTTGCAAATCGATCCAACGAATTCCTTTTTTATCGGTGGTACCTCTTTTGATAACTGAACCCCAGACTTTCGTTTTCTGGAATTCTTCAAAACTTACAAAATACACATTGTCTGAATAAAAGTTTGTAGGGAATACTTCATCCATGAACTCGTCTCGGTTGGGATATAGGAGAATGACTCTTACTCTTGAAACGTTCCCCCATTCTCCTCCTTTGGATAACCATTTCGCATATTCCTCGGCTTTTGCCAAAGGGTTCACCCATCCCTTCCGAGCCAAAAATATGAAATCAAGCTCCTTGACTTCAAACCGATCGAACCGGCTCCCGCTCCCCCGCTTCTCATCTTGAACGATATAAAAATCCGGGATGCCCGGACCATAAGCTGTAATATCCTTCCACTCTCTGCCCGCAGCAGTTCTTGGGTCAAAAATTCGTGCATCTCTCCCATCCTGGGCATTATGTATGTTGAGCAACTTCTGGAAAGTTTCGAGGTTGCTCATATCAAGATGGGTTATCCATTGTTGGCCATGAATGACAAAGTCCGCAGCGGTCTGGATCGTTTCGTATTCGTCACTGTGCAGCACGGTGAGCTCGTCGTTCATTAACGCATTTCTCATAACATCGACAATGTTCCGCCGTGTGTTTCTGAGTCGTTTCCTACTGTTGGGAAGAATGGACTTTATTACATTCTCACCTGTCGATTTATCAATCTTTGAACCTAACCGGCCTAGATAATTAGCAAATACCAGCACCTTTGGAAATGATTCTTTTTCACGAGCCATCGTTTCTAAGATGGACTGATATTTGACAGCCAGTTCTTTATGTTTCATGGAACCTGTGTCCATTTCCAAAACCATCATCGGCTTAAAAAACGAACGCCAGTTCCATGTACGACCATCTCCGATTTTTTCATACACTCTTGTCAAATGTTCGTCTCGAACCGGAAGCGGGTATACAAAAGGGTGCAGTTCATATCGCTGGTTTTCAATGATCGTCTTGTTTCCGATATTCGGTTCAAACAATATCCAATCAGGTTTGTAGCTGGTCTCCAAATTGTTGGGATCTCCGTTGTAATATCGCCTCCATTCCGAATCTGGTGCATATATTCCTGCAGCCTTCAACTTCTGTTGCAACCTCGATACCCAGTCCACACTCATGAAATGGTGTTTCTTTTGCGCCCGAATCTTCAGGTCATTTAGTGAATAGTAAAGCCGCACCTTTCCTTTGGTCCAAACAGGGATATCGAGCGAGTGTAAAATAATTTTTAATCCCAGCTCTGTTAAGGTGTACCTGTACTTAATGTGAAGTGAACTTGACGGTTTCGCATCATCAACAATCTTTTGGATCACCTTACGTTCGGTCAAATAAACCATCTTGCTCCAAAGCGTATTCTTTTTCATGTTAGTTACACCTAATCGAAATAGTTGATCCGACGATAAAGCCCGATAAAAATACAATGCCATCAGGATGTTAAAGTCGTTCTGGTTCTCTTTCGTAATCGAGATTCGTTCATCGATTGAATATTTTTGCTGCTTTTCCTTTCGAGTAATCTTTCGTCGCCATCTTCGGTTTGTTGGTCCTGCCAAAATGCATCCTCCGCCTTTCCATGTAAAAAAATATGGTGCTACAAGATGTCAAGACAGTTTTTTTAGATTATTAAGGTGTGAAAACCTTCACAATACTTGTTCCCCTTGCCCCGAAGGGGCAGGCAGTTCGTTTCCAGAATTGGGAATCTGATCG
>NZ_JARBDB010000065.1:0-214899 GCF_036577605.1 Paenibacillus sp. GYB004 | reverse complement strand
CATCTTCTCGGTGCTGAAAATCGGACTTTTTCAACTCGCATTATAAGAGGTTGTTCAAAAAGTCCACTTTTGATCACGAAGCCGATCAGGAAGTCTGCTCGACATCGAATATGGAATTCAGCCGGAACTTCCGGTGCTCACGTAGCTTTCACTACGCTCCGCTCCTCATTTCCTAGCTTCATCCCATCTTCTCGGTGCTGAAAATCGGACTTTTTCAACTCGCATTATAAGAGGTTGTTCAAAAAGTCCACTTTTGATCACGAAGCAGATCAGGAAGTCTACTCGACATCGAATATGGAATTCAGCCGGAACTTCCGGTGCTCACGTAGCTTTCACTACGCTCCGCTCCTCATTTCCTAGCTTCATCCCATCTTCTCGGTGCTGAAAACCGGACTTTTAAGCGCGCTGCCTTTTCCTGGGCAGCATCGTTTTCAGTTCCGTGACGATTCTCTCCGGCGTCAGCCCGACTTCCTGACGCTGTTCCTTCGGACTGCCATGCTCGACGAAATAGTCGGGAATGCCGACCGGCTTCACGCGAACGCCGTAAATATCCCGCTCCGCATAAAACTCCAGAACTGCGCTGCCGAAGCCGCCCTTCACGGTCCCTTCCTCGAGAGTTAATATATTGTAGCCGTCCTCGTACAGATTCATCAGCATCTGCTCGTCAAGCGGCTTCAAAAATCTCGCGTTCACGATCCGCGGCTGGATGCCCTCGCTCTTGAGCAGCTCGGCTGCACCGAACGCAAGCTCCAGCATTTGCGGCCCCGCGGCCAAAATGGCGAAACCTTCACCGTCGCGCACCGTTTCCCACGATCCGATCGGAATCGGCTTGACTTCCTCGTCCATCTTCACGCCTACGCCGTTCATCCGCGGGTAACGGACCGCAATCGGCCCTTCATTGTAATCGACGGCTGTCTTCATCATATGCCGCAGCTCGTTTTCGTCCTTGGGCATCATCATGACCATATTCGGAATGCTGCGCATAAAGGCAATGTCATACACACCCTGATGCGTCTCACCGTCAGCGCCGACAAACCCTGCCCGGTCGATGGCAAAAATAACGTTCGTATTCTGCCGGCAAATATCGTGAACGATCTGATCGTACGCCCGCTGCATAAAGGTTGAATAGACGGCATACACCGGCTTCATTCCTTCCAGGGCAAGCGCTGCGCACAACGTAGCGGCATGCTGCTCGGCGATCCCGACATCGATCATCCGGTCCGGATACAGCTCGGCGAATTTCAGAAGTCCCGATCCGCCGGGCATCGCCGGCGTAACCGCAACGATCCGCTCATCCTGCTCCGCCAGCTCGATCAGGGAATTGCTGAACACTTCCGTGTACATCGGAGGCCCGACCGCTTTAATAAATTGGCCGGATTCGATTTTGTAAGGCCCTCCGCCATGCCACGTATGCGAATCTTCCTCGGCCGGAGAGTAGCCTTTACCTTTTACGGTAATAACGTGGATGAGGACAGGACCGTTCACTTTCTCCGCTTGCTTGAACGTCTCGAACAGCTGTTGCAGATTGTGCCCGTCGACCGGACCGAAATATTTAAAGCCCAGCTCCTCGAACCATACGCCAGAGACGACCAGATATTTCAGGCTGTCCTTGAGACGTTCCGCCGTCTTCGCAAGCGTCCCGCCGATCGCGGGAATTTTTTTGAGCAGATGCTCGACTTCTTCTTTCGCTTTCGCATAATGCTTGTCGGTACGAATCTTGCTTAAGTAATTGTGCAGCGCACCGACATTCGGCGCTATGGACATCTCATTGTCGTTCAGGACGACCATCAAGTTTTTGCGTTCGTGGCCGATGTGGTTCATCGCCTCAAGCGCCATACCGCCGGTTAAAGCGCCATCTCCGATTACGGCGACAATCTTGTTCTGCTCGCCCTTCAGATCACGGGCGATCGCCATCCCCATCGCGGCGGACAACGACGTGCTGCTATGACCGGCTTCCCAGACGTCGTGCTCGCTTTCGGACATTTTGACGAATCCGCACAAGCCTTTGTACTTGCGCAGCGTATCGAAGCGGTCTTTACGTCCGGTTAAAATTTTGTGCACATACGACTGATGGCCGACATCGAAAATAAATTTATCGTTCGGACTGTCGAACAAATAATGAAGCGCGATCGTCAACTCGACAACACCCAGATTAGGAGCCAGATGTCCGCCGGTTTTAGATAACTTTTCGATCAGAAAGCCGCGGATTTCCTCAGCCAGCGTCTCCAGTTGGAAAACGCTCAGCTTTTTGAGGTCGGCCGGGCTGTCAATTTGATTAAGGAGCACGTTATGCCCTCGCTTTCCGTTCGACTTAACCATTGTATAGGAGTAGTATTGCCCGTATTTTAACGAATCACAGCCTGCATCCGACACCATTATACCATATTCGCGAAATCTCACTCAATGATTGCCTAATAACGCTGCGCGAACGCGAAAAAGACGGGCAGCCTAGGAAACAACCCGTCCATTCGATTCGTTAATGATCCCGCTCCGTCAGGAAATCGGCCAGCTCCAGCAGCCGCTCCGGCGCCTGGAACCCCGCATCCCGTACCGCTTGCTTGCCGAGATCGGTCAGTTCCGTCACCTTACGCCGGGAAGCTTCCAGCCCGATAAAATACGGATACGTCACCTTTTGCATTTTCTCGTCGCTGCGAACCGCCTTGCCGAGCTTCTGCTCGTCGCCGACCACATCGAGAATATCGTCCTGGATCTGAAAAGCCAGACCGATATTCCTTCCGTACGTCTCCAGCGCATTCAGCTGCCGCTCGGTCGCTCCCCCGATCCGGCCGCCCGCTTTGAGCGAGAATACGATCAAGTCGCTCGTTTTGTGCAGATGAATATATTCCAGCTCCGCAAGCTGGGTTAGTCCCTGTTCGCCCTGCATATCGGCGACCTGTCCTCCGACCATGCCGCGCGGACCGGCCAGAACCGCCAGCTCCTCGATGATGTCGAGCACGCGTTCCGCCGGAACGCCGTACAGCCGGGATGCGCGGGATGCCGAATAAAAAGCATGGGTAAGCAGCGCGTCGCCGGCGAGGATCGCAATCGCCTCGCCGTACACTTTATGGTTCGTCAGCCGTCCCCGGCGATAATCGTCGTTATCCAGCGCGGGCAAATCGTCATGGACGAGCGAGTACGTATGTACCATCTCGACGGCGGCCGCAACGGGCAGCGCCGCTTCGACAGAGCCGCCGCACGCTTCGGCGGCGGCGAGCACCATTACCGGCCGGAGCCGCTTGCCGCCGGCCATCAGCGAATAGGTCATGGCGTCCTTGAGAACCGCAGGAATGTGCCATTCCTCAGGTGCGTAAGCGGCCAGCTCACGTTCGATTAATGATGCGCGTTCTTTGATGTAGTCCGTTATGGACGGATGAGACATGAATCAGTTCTCCCTTTCATCGGACACCGGCTGGAACGGCTTCTTAACGAAGTTCCCGTTATCCTCCAGCAGTGTTTCGATCTTGCGTTCCACCTGCTCCAGCTTTTGTCCGCACAAGTGGGACAGTGACATGCCTTCCTGAAAAAGCTCAATCGCTTTCTCAAGCGGAACGTCCCCGCTTTCCAGCTTGGCTACGATCTGCTCCAGCTTGTCCATCGCCTGCTCGAAGCTGACCGGTTCATCCTTCACGCTGCTCATCCAGGTTCTCCTCCATTCCCCATACGTGGCAATTCAGCTTGCCGTCGGTTAACCGGATCTTCACCATATCTCCCGGCTGAATTTGGCTGACTGATTTGATAATCCGCTTCTCCTGATCGTCGTAGACGAGACTGTAACCGCGCTGCATCACCTTCAGCGGGCTCAGCGCATCCAATTGGCGAAGCTGTGAGACGTACCGGTGACGCGTTTCCTTGAAGACGGCCTGCATCGATTGAAGCAGCTGATGGCGGGTTACTTCGACGCGCTTCCTGGCATATCCGAGCTGCTGCTTCGGATTGTGCGATGCCAGCTTCCGATCGAGCCGCATCGAGCTTTCCCTCGCCGCAGACAGACGCTGCCGCAGCCGGAATACGAGCTGCTCCTTCATCCGGTCGAGCCGCTGAGCCGGCTCCTGAAGCATCCTTTGCGGTTGGGTAAGGGCCGGAGACTTTTGCAGACGATGTAACCGTTCGCGTCTAACCGACAACTGCGAAGATACTCCTTTCACCAGCCGCTGCGACAAATGGGCGATATGCTGCTTCAGCTCCATCATATGCGGAACCGCCAGCTCGGCCGCCGCCGTTGGCGTGGCAGCACGAAGATCGGCCACAAAGTCGGCGATCGTAAAGTCGGTCTCGTGTCCTACGGCCGATATGACCGGAATCGCCGAGGCGTATATGCTGCGGGCTAAGATCTCTTCATTAAAAGCCCACAGCTCCTCCAGCGATCCGCCTCCCCGTCCGATGATGAGCACATCCGCTTCTCCGTGCCGGTTCATCACCTCAATCGCGCGAACGATCGAAGGGGCCGCCTGGGCGCCCTGCACGAGAACCGGATACAACAATATTTGCGCCGCCGGATAACGCCGCTGAAGCGTAGTCATGATATCGCGCACCGCCGCTCCCGTAGGCGACGTAATAACGCCGACCGTACGCGGAAACTTCGGTATCGGTCTTTTGCGAGTAGCGGCGAACAAACCTTCGTCGCCAAGCTTCTTTTTGAGCTGCTCGAACGCTAGATGCAAACTTCCGATCCCGTCCGGCTGCATATGCGTGACGTACATCTGGTATTGCCCGTCCCGCTCGAACACGGAAATATTGCCGCGGGCAATTACTTTCGCGCCGTCCCGCGGAATAAAGCCGAGCCGCTGATTGTTCGATGCGAACATAATGCTTTTGATCCGGCTGTCCGCATCCTTTAGCGTAAAATACATATGTCCGCTCGAATGGTGGGTGAAGTTGGATAATTCCCCTCTTACCCAGACGTCTTTGAGCACGGAGTCGCCTTCGAGCTTCATCTTGATATATCGCGTCAAATCTTTGACGGACAGCACTTTATCCCGGTTATGCATCGGTATCACCGCACTCGCGCGCTTACGCGCGCAGCGCCTTAGCCGCTTGCAGCGTATTGTGCAGCAGCATCGTGATCGTCATCGGACCTACGACGCCCGGCACCGGGGTGATCGGTCCCGCCGTATCCACGACATCGCCAAAATCGACGTCACCGGCAAGCGTTCCGTCCTCCAGCCGGTTGATGCCCACATCGATGACGACCGCGCCAGGTTTGACGAACTCCTTCGTGACGAACTTCGGCTTGCCGATCGCCACGACGAGAATGTCGGCCTCGCGGCACAGCTCTTTCATATTCTCAGTACGCGAATGACATACCGTTACGGTTGCGTTCTCGCGCAGCAGCAGCATCGATACCGGCTTGCCGACGATATTGCTGCGGCCGATGACGACCGCCCGCTTGCCGGATATCGTTATACCGGTACGCTTAATAATCTCTATAACGCCTGCCGGCGTACATGGAAGCAGACTCGGCTTGCCGATCGACAGATTGCCCACATTGATCGGATGGAACCCGTCCACGTCTTTCTCAACCGCGATCGCATCGATCACCGCATCTTCCGATATATGCTTAGGGAGCGGAAGCTGTACGAGAATGCCGTGAATCTTGGTATCCCGGTTCAGCCTGTCCACCAACTCAAGCAGCTCGACCTGAGACGTTTCCGCCGGCAGCCGATGAACTTCCGAGTAGATTCCTACCTGCTCGCACGCCTTCGCTTTGTTCCGGACATAAACCGCTGACGCCGGATCTTCCCCTACAAGTACGACAGCAAGCCCCGGACGGAATCCTTCGGGCGCCAGCAAGCCGATTTCTTCTTTCAGTTTGCCGCGAATATCGGCGACAATTTGTTTACCGTTAATTACGTTCTCCGACATGGTTCGTCCTCCCCTTCCGGTTGACCGTTTTACTGGTTACCGCTTGTAGCTTCATAGTTGCTCTTGATCGCGTCAAGCTCCTTGATCATTTTGCCAAGCACGCCGTTGACGAACTTGCCGGATTCGTCCGAGCCGAACCGCTTCGCCAGCTCGATCGCCTCGTTGACGACGACTTTCGGCGGAGCGTCGCTTCCGTGCAGCATCTCATAAGCGGCAAGACGCAGTATTTGCCGGTCCACTTTGGACAGCCGGTCCACTTTCCAGCCGGTCAAATATACCGCCAGCGTCTCGTCGATCCGCTGCTTTTGCCGGATAGTCCCTTCCACCAGATCGGTCAAATACGGGGTATTGGCAATAACGTCTTCCCCGATTGCTAGTTCCGCTTCATTGTCGCTCCGCGCTTCCTCCAGCGCTATCTCGATAGCCGCCTGAGGAGTCACCTCGTTCATATCGATTTGATACAAGCTTTGCATTGCGATTTCCCTGGCCAGTCTTCGCTTCACCCGCGAATCATCCTCCTGCCTGATGTCCAAACGTCCATGCGTTCAATATACCACAAAAACCTGCAAACAAAACAGAAGAAGGCCGTTTCCAAGGGGGAACCGCCTTCCGTCGTTACCGAAACCATTTCCAACGATCCGCAAGCCTGCTCAGCCTATCCGTCCATTCATCCGGGTTCAGCTTCAGCTTTCCCGCATCGTACCTGTTGCCGGCATATGTACACACCGCTATGAGAAAAGCGACGATGAGCATATCCCAAAATCCGCTTATTAAATAGATGATTCCCAAAAACAATCCTGAGGCGACGCCGATCAGGCGGCCTTTATGCCGTTCCCACAGCTCGTTCCACATGGCGCCAGCCACCTCTATTCGACTCTGCTTTTAAATGTCTGGGACTGCACGACATTGGCTATAAAGACGGACACTTTCGCAACTGGAATGCCGGTAACGTCCTCGATATGCGTCTTGACGGAACGCTGGATCTCCTCCGACAAATCGGGAATCGAGTTCTCCCCGTCTACGACGGCGCGGATGACCACATCCAGCCCCGCATCGGTTACCGATACCCGGGCCCGCAAATCTTTAACTCCCCGTACGCGCCCTGCCGACTTCAACGATAAATTTTCGACGGTCTCCAGCGAGATGCGGATATCTCCGAAATCGGTACGTTGATCGATCGAAGGAACTTGTCCGCGCCCGCGGCGGACGGATACGTAGAAAAACCGGAAAGTGACCAACAGCACGAATACCCCGACCGCGATGGCCGGATAAGCGACCGTCCCTTCATAATACAGGTTGTTCAAAAAGTTTTCCGACGTGGCGAACGGCACCCAGCCGAACGAAACGACCAAAAAAAAGATGACGCTGATTCCAATAATCAGCGTATACAGGAATAGCAGCAACCGGTCCATTACTTTGATCACGCTGGTCCGTCCCCTTCCGCGATTGGCAAGGTTCGGAAGGTTGCCCGTTTCGTTTATCCCGGCAACCTTCTTCCCCGGTCGACGGGCACGCCCGTTACTTAACGCGGTGCGCCGTCGTTTCTTCCTCTTCTTGCGGGTTTCTGTCAGCCGGCTTGAACTGGACGTCGTGAATGTGTACGTTCACTTCAACGACCGTCAGACCGGTCATCGATTCGATCGTCTGCTTCACGTTCCGTTGGATGGCGCCCGCCACCTCGGGAATTCGATGACCGAACTCGATGACGATCGATACGTCGATCGCCGCCTCACGTTGTCCGACCTCGACCTTCACGCCTTTGGATAAATTTTTGCGTCCGAGCAGTTCAGCGATGCCTCCGGCAAATCCGCCGCTCATTCCGGCAACGCCGGGAACTTCCACAGTGGCCAGTCCCGCAATCACTTCGATCACTTCCGGAGCAATCTGAATTGTTCCGATATCCGTTTTCTCAAATTCCGTAGTTAGAGTGCTAATGGGTAACACCTCCCAGACGACTTGTCTATACTATTACTATACCATTTTGCCATTTTTATGACAAACGATACGGATGCGGCAAAGCCGTCAAGAGTTCGGATCGTTTACATCATGTTCCTCGAGAAACTTGATGTCGAACGTCCCGGCCTGGAACATTTTGTGATCCATCAGCTTGAGGTGGAAACCGATCGTCGTATGAATGCCTTCTACGGCGAATTCGCCCAGCGCCCTGCGCATGCGGGCAATCGCTTCGTCGCGGGTAGGGGCCCAGACGATCAGCTTGGCGATCATCGAGTCGTAGTGCGGCGAGATCGTGTACCCCGGATACGCTCCGCTGTCTACGCGGACTCCAGGGCCGCCCGGAGGGAGATAAAAATGAATTTGTCCCGGCGAAGGCATAAAATTGCGCTCCGGATCTTCCGCATTAATCCGGCATTCGATCGACCAACCGTTGATTTGCACGTCTTCCTGCTGAAACGACAGCGGATCGCCCTGCGCAACCTGAATCATTTCCTTGATGATATCGATATTCGTAATCATCTCGGTTACCGGATGCTCGACCTGAATCCGCGTATTCATTTCCATGAAATAAAATTGTCCGTCCGGACCAAGCAGAAACTCCAGCGTCCCGGCGCCCGAGTAGTTAACCGCGAGCGCGGCCCGAACCGCAGCCTGGCCCATCGCTTCCCGAACTTCCGGCGTGAGCACCGGACAAGGGGCCTCTTCAACCAGCTTCTGCCTGCGCCGCTGTACCGAACAATCGCGCTCGCCCAGATGGACGGCGTTGCCGTGTTTGTCGGCCAATATTTGAATTTCGACGTGCTTCATGCCCGTCAAATATTTTTCGAGGTATACGCCCGAGTTGCCGAAAGCTTTCTGGGCTTCCTGCTGGGCGGTCGTAATTTGCTGGATGAGCATTTCTTCGTCGTCGGCGATGCGGATTCCTTTGCCGCCGCCGCCGGCCGTCGCTTTGATAATAACCGGATAGCCGATCTCCCGGGCGATCCGTACCGCTTCCCCGAGATCTTCGATCAGGCCGTCCGAACCGGGGATGACCGGCACGTTTGCATCCTTCATCGTTTGCTTCGCGACCGCCTTGTCGCCCATCTTGCTGATGGCGAGCGGAGACGGGCCGATAAACGTAATGTTGCACTGCTCGCACAGCTCGGCGAAGTCGGCATTCTCCGCCAAAAATCCGTAACCCGGATGGATGGCGTCCGATTCGGTCAACGTCGCCACACTCATCAGGTTGGTGAAATTCAAGTAGCTGTCCTTTGACAGGGTAGGCCCTATGCAGTAGGCTTCGTCGGCGAGCCGGACGTGAAGCGAGTCCCGGTCCGCCTCCGAATAGACGGCCACCGTATAGATGCCCAGCTCCCGGCAGGCGCGGATAATACGTACCGCGATCTCGCCGCGGTTGGCCACCAGTACTTTATGAAACTTCATGTCGGCATTTTCCTCCAATTCGAGTCCATTTCATCCATGCTATGAAATCGGCTCGTTATTCCGGTTTAACGAGGAACAAGGTTTGTCCGTATTCGACCAGCTGACCGTTCTCCACGAGAATCTCGACGATCTCGCCTTTCACTTCGGCTTCGATCGGATTCATCAGCTTCATCGCTTCCAAAATGCAAACCGTCGTCTTCTCGTTAACCCTGTCGCCGATATTGACATACGGAGCGGCCCCCGGCGAGGATGCGCTGTAGAACGTCCCGACCATCGGAGACGTAATCTTGTGCAAGTTGGCTTCCGGCTCGGCCTTCGGCTGTTCCGGCTCTGCTGCCGCAGCGCCCGGCGCGGCGGGAACGACTGCCGGAGGGGCGACCTGCTGGACATAAGGATTATATGTAGGCGGGGCAGGATGCGCAACTACGACGGATTCGGTTTTATTCGGTTTACGGATTAAAAGGCGCGAGCCTTCGTTTTCGATTTCCAGCTCCTGCACGGTAGTCGAGTCAACCAGCTTGATCAACTCTTTGATTTCGCTTAATTTAAACATCGTTTCCACTCCTTCAACGGTTGTGAAGCGCTTGCTTGGACGAGCAACGTTAGTATTATATCACAACCGTCATTCGCACATAAACAAGTTTATCGCGGGAGCTCCTTTTCCGCTGCCTGCGGACAGGAAAAGCGGCCCCGGGGTTCACCCGGCAGCCGCCTTCCCGTCCGCGTCCGCCGGGCATCCCGGCAGAAGCGTCCAGTTACTGCACATATTGAATCGTTACTTTGTCCGGAGTGACGTCCAGTTCGTTCATTACGTAATCGACGATGCTCACACCTTGGCTTTTCTCCAGCTTAGCCGTTTGCACGACGACCTTCCATTTGCCGCTTTCTTGGAGAACGATCGCATTTTTGAAGTCTTTCGCGAGGTAGTCCTCAATGCTCGTCACTTTCTCGTCAATATCCTGGAGCTTTTGAATTTCATTCATCGCCAGCGTCACTTCGTCGTTCGTTTTCTTCGAGTCGGTTTGAATCGTCAGCCACTTTTCCATCTGCTTGGAGAACTCCTCCGTACGTTTCATATGAAGTCCCGCGAAATAATCGTTGCCCGAAGTCGTGACAGTCGACACCTGCTTGATCACTTCTTCATCCGTTTTCTTGGCGCCGGCCGCTACCGGAGCGGTTGTCGCTTTATCGGCAGGAGGGGTTGCGGAAGCATTTGCTTGATCCGCAGCTGCTTTGTCGGCTGCCGCCTTGCCGTCTACGGTGTCCGTCTTCGGAGCCGTGCCCGTCGTGACCGCGTCCACTTTAATTTCGCTGCCTGCCGCCTGCTGGGCCGTCAGATCCAGCTCATTCACATCTTCGGTGAACAGGTAATAAGCGGACAATACCACCATCAAGCTGAGCATCGAGACGAGCCATACCGTTTGTCTTTTCGTATTCATCGTTTCGTTTCCTCCTTATCGATCGATCGAAAATGGATGTTTGCCTGCCGGCAACCCTCTTACTGCTTGCGGGGCAGGACGGAGATTCGGTGCGCGGGCACGTCCAGCCCCCGGCCGACCGCTTCTGCGATCATTTGTTTAATCGTCAAATTTTCAGCGCCTTTGGCAACGACGACGACCCCCCTTATACGCGGCTTTATTTTTTTAATCACGATCGGAGTCTCACTGCCGGATGCTTCGTATAAGACGACTTCTCCGCTTCGTGTTATTTCGGTTATGTGACGGGTCGATCCGTTCACGTCTTTTTCGTTCGTAATTTGCTGCGTTTCCTTCGTATTGGAATGAACCATGGTCTCCTCGGTCGATTCGATCGTGACGAGCACCTCTACTTCCCCGACGCCCACCACTTTTTGCAAAACGTCCCGGATTGCGGCTTGATAAGATTCTTCGTAGTCCCGAAAACCGGCTTTGTCGTTCGCTTCCTTCCCGATAAATGTCTGGCGGGTTTCCGGATCGGCCGGGTTTCCTCCCTGTTCCTCCGGTTGTCCGAGCGGCTTGATGTTCAGAAACGAGCTCAGGATCATCAGGGCGAAGCCCAGCAGACCGAGCAGTAAAAGCCACCGGAACGTATGAATCCGCTTCGGTCCTCCCGGACCCCCGCCGACCCGGTTTTCCAGCCATTGCAGCCATTTGGCCATGAGCTCACCTCTCTTTCCCAAGTTCCGTTTCGAACAGCAGCGTCACTTCATCCCGGTTCAATCGCCATTGCCTGTTCAACTGCTCATAGATGATTTTCTTCGCGTTCAACTGCTCCGGGGTCAGCCCGGCGTCCGTCCGTTTCGGCTCCGTCTTGCCGATTTGAACTTCGATATAAACGGGCCGGACGGCGCCGATCGGCTTGCGGTCTCCGGTTTCGCCCGGCGGATTTCCCGCAGCCGGAACTTCATCTATAAGATCAAGGACCACCTGCATATGTTTGATGCTCGGCGTTCCGTTATTGTCGTAATTCATCTGAAGCTGCACCTGCTTGACCGCCACCTGCGCCGGAAGGGCCACGCTTTGCTGAAGCTCGGCTGCCAGCTGCCTCTCCATCAGCCGCTGCGCCTCCGCCCGGTCGTCCTGACGCCAGCGCTCCGCGTCGTCCATAATCGCCTGCAGCGATTTCATCGTATCGAACGTGCCGGCTCCGGTTTTCTCCGTTCCGATCTGCTCGATGGAAGCGAGCAGCTTTTGCGAATCCCAGTTTTCCCGGAACAAGGCCAGCAGCGGAGACAGCAGCGTCAAGAGGATGAACAGGCCAAGCACGGTTTTCACATACCGCTGAAACGCGTTGTTCGGCAGCAGCAGGTCGACAAATGCGGCGAGCAGAACGATTAGAATGATCTCTTTCAACCAGCCGTGCAGCCAGGCTATCATGGCGCCATACCCTCCTGAATCGCTATGATGCGGACGTTATCTCATCATCACGGATACGTTTCCTGCCGTAATAATGATCGTGATCGCCAGGAAAAACATCAGTCCGACTGCGGCAAGCGCCGCGAATACGTAGATCAGGCTTTTGCCGATCGTCTGCAGGCAACTGATGATCGGATTCGAGCCGAGCGGCTGCATGACCGCCGCCGATACATTGTAGATCAGGGCGAGCGCCATAATCTTGATCGCCGGGAAGGCGCAGAGAAATACGATGATGATAACACCCGCGAGACCGACTGCGTTTTTCACGAGCAGCGAGGCGCCGATCACGGTGTCCGAAGCGTCCGTGAACAACCGGCCGACGACCGGAACGAAGTTGCCGGTTATATATTTGGCCGTCCGGATCGTGACGCCGTCCGTTATAGCGCCGGTTCCTCCCTTGACGGAGATGACGCCCAGAAATACGGTAACCGTAATGCCGAGCGCGGCGACGCTGATGTTGCGAAGCAGATTGGCAAGCTGGGTTACCTTGTATTTGTCGCTGATCGAGCTGACAATGTGCAGCACGGCGGAGAAAAACATGAGCGGAAACACAATCGTATAGATGAGTGTGCCGACCGCGTGAATCATAAAAACGATAATCGGATGAAGCACCGTCACCGATGCTACGTTGCCCATCGAACCGAGCAGCGTAAGCATGAGCGGGATTACTGCTATCATGAACTGAATCATGCTCGTAATCGCCGACTTCGCATACTGGATCGCCACGCTGAAGCTGTTGATCGCGATCAGGAGCAGAACCATGTAAGAGATCGCGTAAGCGACCTTGCTGACGTTGTTTTTCTCGAATGCGCTCTGCAGTGACTCCAGAATCATGCTGAATACGGTCAAGATGACGATCGAGGCGAGCAGCTTGCCGTTAACCAGCACTTCGTGAAGCATGTACTTTCCGATGGCGGCGAAGATCGCCTTCAGACTGAACTTCTCATCCCCGCCCGTCAGCAGCTCCATAAAGCTCGGAGCCCGGTTGTCCGGAAAATAGCCGCCATACTCGCTGATCAGCCGGTTCCAGTAGCTCTCCACCTTATCCGTCGGCAGACGCTCCGCCTGTTCCTTCACAATCGTCTCGGCCGGGGTGGATGCATGGGCGCTCTCTCCTGCGAACATCATCAAGACCAGGAGCAAGACGGCGGCCGTCCGGTAAACGCTTAGCTTGATCAATGGCTTCCTCCCCCGTCGGGCAATTCGCTTCCGGTCAGGCGGGCAGCAATTTGACCACCGTTTCGATAATGACGCTGATGATCGGGATCGCCATCACCATAATGAGCACTTTGCCCGCAAGCTCGATTTTGGAGGCGACCGACTCGAGCCCGGAATCCCGCACGATCTGAGCGCCGAATTCGGCGATATACGCGATGCCGATAATTTTCAGAATCGTTTTCAGAAACATGATGTTGATGTTCGTTTGCGCCGCCAAATCCTCCAGCACCCGGATGACTGACGAGATCTTGCCGAGCAGAAACAGGAAAATGTAGATTCCCGTAATCGCGGCCAGCAAAAAGGCGAACAGCGGCTTTTGTTCCTTCAGCACAAGCGTGAGTATCGCTACGATAAACCCGAGTCCGACAATTTGGATAATCTCCACAGGCCCACCTACTGGAACAAAAAGATCGTTTTGATTTCTTTGAACAAATCGTCCAGCAGGCTCACCACCATGAACAGGACGACGACGAAGCCGATAACCGTTACCCAATGCGCCATATCTTCCTTGCCCATCTGTTTCAGGACGGTATGGATCATCGCGATGATGATGCCGATGCCGGCGATTTGGAAGATCGCATTTACATCCACGTTCATTTGCGGCACCCCTTCTAGTACATCAAAATGACGACAAATGCTCCGGCCAGCACTCCGAGGCTTTTCCACATCTTCTCGTAGCGCCGCTGTTCGTCCCAGGCGTTCTGCTCTTCGGCCTGCAGCAGGGTTACGGCCAGCCGCAAATGTTTCGCCTGATCGCTGCGGTCGCTGATGCCAAGTGTATAGCTCATCTGGCTCAAGATTTCCCGTTCATTCGATGACAGGGCCGTTTGCTTCCAGCAGGTGTTCAGCGCATCGCGGAAGCTTTCTCCGGCGGTTATACCGGATTGGGTAGAGAGCGGCTCGGCAGCCGACCGGAACAGGGCGGCAATCTGCGGCTCGAGCTGGTCGGCGATTCGCAGCAGCGCCTCCGGCAGCGGCGTGAAGCCGTACGTCATCTCCGTCTCAAGCCGCTGCAGCGCGTGGATCAGCTGACGGATCTGCCGCGGCCGGCGCGCGTACACCGAAGCTTTGGCGAAGCCGTACAGCGTAGCCGCCGCCAAAATCATCACCGCGCCCAGCAGCTTCAGCATGGCCTGCCTCCGGCGGCTTCCGCGCGGCCGGCGGACAGCTCGGCCAACTTGCGGCCGGCGGCGTCCCAGACGGTGAACCTCGCTCCCGTACGGCGGCACCTCGACAGCTCGACCAGACGGGTGAACATCCGGTCCTCCAGCATCCGCTTCATGACCGGCCGGTCGCGGACATCTGCGGCGTGGCGTCCGTGCGCCGTGGCGATGACCCGCACCCCGGCATGCAGCGCTTCCTGCAGAGCCGCCGCATCTTCGGAACGTCCGATCTCATCGACGATCAGCACCTCGGGCGACATCGACCGGATCATCATCATCATGCCTTCCGCTTTCGGACATCCATCCAGCACGTCCGTACGCGGGCCGACGTCGAAAGCCGGCACCCCTTTGACGCAGGCCGCAATCTCCGAACGCTCGTCGACAATGCCTACCCGAAGTCCTGCCTGCGGGCGGGGGTCGCCGAAGCCTTCGCCGCTGCTAACCATTCTTGCCAAATCCCGGATTAGCGTCGTCTTGCCTTGGCGCGGAGGGGAGATGATGAGCGTCTGGTGCACGGTGCGCGCCGAATCGTCCCAGATCGCGGCCAGCAGGGTGCGGGCTATGCCGGGGATCGCCTTGGCTATCCGGATGTTGAAGCTTCCCACATCGCGGATATGTTTGACCTCGCCGCGTTCGAGCACCGTCTTTCCGGCCAGGCCGACCCGGTGCCCTCCCGCTATCGTGATATATCCCCGCCGCAGCTCTTCTTCGAACGTATACAGCGAATGATTGGTCAGCAGATCGAGCAGCTTCAGCCCGTCTTCTTTCGTAGGCTTATAGCTTTGCTCCGGCCCGTCGGCCCAGCTTCCGTCCGGCGCCACAAACCGGGATTCGCCGTCCACGACGAGCTCCAGCGGCCTTGCTTCGCGGATTCGGATCTCCTCGAGGTTGTCTCGCATTATCGCAGGCAGCTTCTCTATCATTTTGCGGATCGTTGCCGGCAAAAACAGTAGAATCGGTTGCATCGCGGTTCCTCCCCGGGTTGTCCAGTCGTTTACTCTCATCTATATGCCCGGACAAGGCGTTTATTCCCTATTTTTTTAAAATGCCTATGAAAATGAAAGTAACGCCGACGCCGACCCACAGCATCTTCGTAAACGACAGCTTATCGGCCAATCCTACCAATCCGATCGTGGTGGTCGCTAGAAGAGTCAGCGGTCCGACGATCGCCAGCCCTGAATTGACCAGCAGCGCCTTGTCCACCTGGTTCAGCCGGAGCATGATCAGCGCGGCCACTATTTCCAGACTGCCGGAAAACAGCCTTAGACCGGCCATACTCATGACGATTTTATTGATCATCCTTCTCCCTCCTTCCTTGGCGATGCCGTACGCCCCGCGGAAGCTCCGATGCGGATGCCGTTCATTTCCGCCGCACTCCGATTGTGCTGTGCCAACTCGTCCGAGACGCCCCTCTCCCCATCCTATGCAGGCGCGTCCCAGTTTAGGCATACCGGGCACCACGCTCCGGGCGGCTGCATATATTGCTTGCAGACAATTAACCAATCCTTTACAGCGAGGAGACTTGTTTTATGGACGTAACTTCACAGCTGGAGTGGCATCCGCAATTGCGGGACCCGACCGGATGTCGAACGTTCAAGCCGCGGTCTTGCGGCATAACGATGGTCATCGACAAAGGTCTTGGCCTCCATGCTTTCGAAGATTTGCTCGAAACGTCGGCGTCTTACATCGACCTGCTGAAAATCGGGTTCGGCACGACGCCTCTATATCCGGTCGGCCTGTTGAAGCGGAAAATCGAGCTTGCCCGAGAATATCAGGTTGCCACGATGCCCGGAGGCACGTTCCTCGAAGTAGCCGTCGCCCAACATACATTAACCGACTTTTTCGATACGATCGGCCGCCTCGGCTTTACCGCCGTGGAAGTGTCCGACGGCACCATCGAGATGGATCGTTCGGTCCGCAACTCGCTTATTCGGCGCGCCCGCGAGGCGGGGCTTACTGTATATACGGAGTACGGAAAAAAGCTGTGGGGCTCCGTCATCAACACCGAACAGCTGCTGGAAACCGTTCTGTTCGACCTTCAGCACGGAGCGGAGCTCGTTACGATTGAAGCAAGGGAATCCGGCGAGGGGGTCGGCATCTTCGACGCGGACGGAGAGTGCCGGGACGAGGAATTGCGAAGCATCCTGGGGCAGTTGCCGGACCCCGGACGGATATTATGGGAAGCTCCGCAGAAGCAGCAGCAGATTCACCTGCTGAAAATCGCGGGATGCTCGGTCAATCTCGGCAATATCGCGCCGCAAGACGTCTATTCGCTGGAATCGCTGCGCAGAGGGCTGCGTTCCGATACGTTTCTGCATCCACAGCCGGAAAGATAAGATTAATGGAAGAAGCGAGGGATCGAACATGTTTGTGGACGTCATCGCGAGTGTGAACGAAGCCCGTTCGGATGACTTCATTCATAAGACGGTTATCGTCGTCGACGTGCTGCGGGCAACCAGCACGATCGTAACCGCGCTGGCCCATGGCTGTTCCGCCGTCGTTCCCGTCGAGACGGTCCATCAGGCGAAGCAGTTGCAGGAGCCCGGCGATCTGCTCGGCGGCGAACGGTACTGCAAAAAAATCGCAGGCTTCGATTACGGCAATTCTCCATTTGAATATACGGGCTCCGAATGTACGGGGAGACGCGTCATCCTGACGACGACGAACGGCACCAGGGCGATCCAGAAATCACAGAAAGCAAGCCGGGTGCTGGCGGGAAGTATGCTGAACGCCGAAGCCTGCGCCAAAACCGCATTCGCTCTAAACCGCGATATCGCGATTCTTTGCGCCGGAACGCAGGACGACTTCTGTCTGGAGGACGGCTTGTGCGCCGGCCTGCTCCTTCATCATCTGGAGCGGTTCGGCGAGCGCACCGGGATGAACGATCTGGGCCTGGCGATGAAGCTGGCTTTCGAATCGGCAAGCGGGCAGATCGAGCAGATTCTGCTTGCCTGCGCCAGCGGCAAAAAGCTGATCAAGCTCGGGCAAAAGGACGATGTGCTGTATTGCGCCCAAATGAACCGGTTCGATCTGGTCCCCGTATTCCAGGATCAAAGAATGATTGTGTTCTAATCCCCCCTTCCTCTCATACACTAGTACGAGAATCCAGAAGGACAAGGGGCCATTCTATGAACGGCGAACTGCTGCTATTGTTGTTAATTATCGTAGGGATGATCGGCCGTTCGCCGATCATTACGACCGCTGCCTGCATCCTCCTTATCGTGAAGCTGATTCACCTGGAACGTTTTCTGCCGTCGATCGAACGAAGAGGCCTGGAATTGGGCCTCTTGTTTTTGACCATGGGGGTGCTGGTGCCGTTTGCCAGCGAGCGGATCTCGACCAAGGACATTATGGCCGTCTTCACGTCCTGGCCGGGTGTAATCGCCCTTCTCGGCGGCGCCATCGCCACTTATATGAACGGCAAAGGACTCGATCTGCTTAAGATGGACCCGCAGTTGATCGTCGGGCTTGTCATCGGTTCGATCTTCGGGATCATCTTTATGAGAGGGATACCGGTCGGGCCTCTGATGGCCGCAGGAATTACTGCTCTGCTGCTTAAAATTGCCAGCTTTCTGTTCGGAAAAATTCAGTAAACCGGCGTGAATTGCCGTTGAATCCACTGCACTCTTTGTGGTAGTGTATCAGAAGAGTCCGTATAGGAGGAGACGTCATGGCTTTAAAAGTGTGCAAGTTCGGCGGCACATCGCTAGCTTCCGCCGATCAGTTCCGCAAAGTGGCCGCTATTGCGCTGGCCGACGCTGACAGAAAAATTGTAGTAGTATCCGCACCCGGAAAGAGAGACAAACCGGACACGAAGGTGACCGATTTGCTGATCGCTTATGCCGAAGCCAAGCTGAGCGGTAAGGGAGCGGAACAGGTTGAGCAGACGATTCTCGACCGGTTCGCCGGCATTATCGAAGGATTGGAGCTGCCCCGGGAAGAGTTCGAGCAGATCGCCGGTCTGCTGAAGTCCAGAGGTGAAGGCGACCGCAGCCATCGTGCGCGCTATACCGATTCGATCAAAGCATTGGGTGAAGAATTCAGTGCCAGATTGCTTGCCGCTTTCCTGCGTAAGGAGGGGCATGATTTTATATATGTAGATCCGAGGGAAGCCGGTCTTGTACTCAGCGACGAGCCGGGTAACGCTCAAGTGCTGCCGGAATCGTACGAGCTGCTTCGTTCGCTGCGGGACAACGCGCACCGCATCATTTTCCCCGGCTTTTACGGATACGCCAAGAACGGCAACCTCGTCGCCTTCCCCCGCGGAGGCTCGGACATTACGGGTGCGATTCTCGCAGCGGCCGTTCAGGCGGATGTTTATGAGAACTTCACCGACGTCGACAACGTTTTTGCTGCAGACCCGCGGATCGTGGACAATCCAGCGGCCATCCACGAGATGACGTATGCGGAGATGCGGGAATTGTCCTACGCCGGGTTCTCGGTCCTTCACGACGAAGCGCTGCAGCCGGCCTTCAACGCCAAAATACCGGTTCATATCCGGAACACGAACAATCCCGAGTCGCGCGGCACGCTTATTTCGCTGGAGCGTCACAATCACGAGCTGCCGGTTGTCGGCGTAGCCGGATCGTCGGACTTCTGCTCCATCTTCTTAAGCAAATATTTGATGAACCGCGAGAAAGGATTCGGCCGGCGCCTGCTGCAAATTATCGAGGATGCCGACCTGTCTTACGAGCATACGCCGTCGGGCATCGATCACATCTCGGTCATTATTAAGGAATCTACGTTTACGAGCGAAGTCGAACAGCAAGTGCTGGAGAGAATTCGTGCGGAGCTGCAGCCGGACAAGCTGATCGTCCAGCGCGGGATTGCGCTGATTATGATCGTCGGCGACGGGATGAGCAAGCAGATCGGCGTGGCCAAGCGCGCTACCGGAGCACTGGCTGACGCCCGGGTAAACCTGGAGATGATCAACCAGGGCGCATCCGAAAGCAGCATTATGTTCGGCATTCAGAACAGCGATATGAACAAGGCGATTGTCGCTTTGCACGGCGCATTTTTTAATTCCTGATATTGAACTTATTCCGGAGGGGCCATCAAGCCCCTCTTTTTCTTTTGCTCTCCTAACCAAAAAAGCATCCCCACGATAATTCGTGACAGGATGCTGCTTTGGGACACGTTGAGAGTATGCTGCTAAGCACGGGAAATATATTTGCCGTCGCCCGTGCCGATCAGAAGAACGTCGCCTTCGTTAATAAACAGCGGCACTTGAACGTTCAGGCCAGTTTCCATCTTCGCATTTTTGGTGGCGCCTTGAGCGGTGTTGCCTTTGATTCCCGGCTCCGACTCCACCACCTTCAGCTCGACGCTGTTCGGCAGGTTAATGCCGAGAATCTCGCCGTGGTAGCTGACGATGCTGATCGTCATATTTTCTTTGAGGAAGTTCAGCTCCCATTCGAGCTGCGAAGCAGGAAGCGTAATCTGGTCGTAGGTTTCGTTATCCATGAACGTATGTTCCTGACCGCTCGCATACAAATATTGCATCGCACGGTTTTCAACGTGCGCGCGGCCTACGTCTTCGCCGGCGCGGAACGTCCGCTCCACCGTGTTGCCGTTGCGCAAGTTTTTCAGCTTCGAGCGAACGAAGGCTGCGCCTTTACCCGGTTTAACGTGCTGGAAATCAAGTACGGTAAAAATATCGCCGTCTACTTCGATCGTCAAGCCTGTGCGAAAATCGTTAACAGAAATCAAAATCGGTTCCTCCTAAAATGTGGATAGTCGTGTCTTCTGCGTGTCCATCTGCAAAAAAAGGTTCACTAATCGATGATAATAAAGTCTTTTGTCGACTGTGTCAATCTGCGCACTCCGCTATCGGTGACGACAACGTCATCCTCGATGCGTACTCCGCCGAATCCGGGCAAGTAGATGCCGGGCTCGACGGTGACGGTCATTCCCGGTCTAAGTACGGTATCACTCAGCATGGACAGGCGGGGCGCTTCGTGGACTTCCATCCCGAGGCCATGCCCGGTGCCGTGTCCGAAATGGTCGCCGTACCCGTACCTACGGATGACGTCGCGTGCCAGAGCGTCCGCCGCTTTCCCGGTCATCCCGGGACGGATGTGCTCCAGCGTATGCAATTGGGCTTCCAGCACGATATCGTACAGCTCCCGGTGCTTGTCGGACGGTTTGCCAAGCATCACGGTACGCGTAATATCGGAGCAGTACCCTTTATAATAAGCGCCGAAGTCCAGCTTCACGAATTCGCCGGAACGAAGAACCCGGCCGCTTGCTTTGCCGTGAGGCAGGGCGGAGCGTTCGCCCGAAGCGACAATCGTCTCGAACGAAACGGATGCCGCACCGTGCTGGCGCATATAAAACTCGATCGTTCGTGCAACGTCGTTTTCCGTAATGCCCGGCTTCAAAGTCGTCAGCACGTGTTCGAACGTCTTGTCCGCAAGTTCGGCGGCTTCCTGCATCACCGCCAGCTCCGACTCATCCTTCACCATCCGCAGCAGTTCGACGAGCGGCTCGGCGGGCACCAGCTTGATCGGCCCGAGATCCGTCGCATACACGGTATAGGAAGCATAAGTCACATGCTGCTGCTCGAACCCGACCTCCTGAATGCGCAGGCTGTCGAGCAGTTGACGGACCGTCTCTCCCACCTTCGGCGCATGCTCGACGATTTCAAACCCTTTGGACTGATCGGCCGCCTGTGTCATATAGCGGAAGTCGGTAAGCAAGTAGGCTTTGTCGGCCGTAATAAGCAAATAACCGGACGACCCGGTAAATCCCGATAAATAGTGACGGTTATGCGATCCGGTCACGAACAGCGCTTCCAGCCTGCGCTCCTGCATCAACGCTCGCAGACGGGCCAGACGATCCATCAAGATTCGCCCCTTTCCTCAAGAAAACGATGAAGCGCCAGCAGCCCGAGCTCATAACTCTGTGCGCCGAATCCGGCGATCTGGCCAACCGCGACGGGCGCGATTACCGACGTATGCCGAAACGGCTCCCGTTTATGAATATTCGATAAGTGAACTTCCACGACCGGCAGTTGAACCGAAGAAATGGCGTCGCGCAGCGCATAGCTGTAGTGGGTAAAGGCACCCGGATTCATCAATATGCCGTCCTTCGACCCGAACGCCTCGTGGATCCGGTCAATCAACACCCCTTCATGGTTGGACTGAAGGAATTCGAGCCGGATGCCGAGCTTCTGCGCCAGATTGGACAATCTCTCCTCGATCGAGGCCAGTGTCGACGTCCCGTATACGCCCGGCTCGCGTATGCCCAGCATATTCAAGTTCGGGCCGTGCAGAACCAATATGTTGTACAAGCTATTCACCACCCGATCGGAAGAATCGAACCGAAGCCATTTTACCATAAGTTTCCCCGCTTTGAGAACCTTTTTTTGGCCGCGATTCGCCTGTCAGCCGCTTGATTTGCCCGGCAGCGTCGGCTCTCTCTCCCTCTCGTCCGTAAATTCGAAGGCGATCGAAAACCCGATGAACAGCCCCCATACCAGAAACAGGTTAATGTCCGTCAAGATCGTATTCCAGTCGTACCGGTATATCCATCTCATCATCCCCGTAGAAGGTCCCACCAATAAATAGAGAAGCGCCCACCATGCGGCCCCGTAGCCGATCCCCGCCCACGGCCCTCTCACTTTGCGCAGCAGCGCGGCATACAACAGCGAGGCCAGCAAGGAGAATACGATGAACGTCAGCCATCCCATCCAGAAGCCCGCCGTCGTATTCATGAAGGAAGCGGCAAAAAACGGCTTGGCCAGAAACCAGGGAGGTATTTTCGTAAATTTGAAATAATATTCGACAGCTTTAACCCCGCCCCAGATCAGTCCGGCGAAGAAGCCGATCTGCAAAGCGAACGACCATACATTCGTCTGTTCCTCGATATGCGGACGATGCGACATGTCATCCCGTTCCTTTCCGGCACAATCTATCCTTATTATGCACAGGAGGAAGCAAAGTAACCGGGTGGCGTTCGACGCCGGAATTCGTTACAATATAGAGAAAGGATTCACAACAAACGCACAGGGAAAAAGCGGCCGGTCCGCCGGTCCTATTCTTCCATCGAACAGGCAGATTGGCGATCCTATGAAACGATCAGGTATTCCCAGAAAGGAGGGCGGCTTCATTGTCACAAAATCAGAGAGCTATCTACGGCGGCCAAGCGGTCATGGAAGGCGTCATGTTCGCCGGCAAAACGGTTAACGTTACGGCCGTCCGGAGAAAAGACAAGCAAATCGATTTTTATGAGGTGCCCCGTCAAGAAATCGCATGGGTCAACAAACTCAAAAAAATCCCGCTGCTGCGCGGCATCGTCGGCATTATCGAGTCCAGCGCCAAAGGAGCGCAGCACCTGAACTTCTCGGCCGAGAAATACGCGGAAGATGAGACAGGGGAAGAAGCGACGGAAGAGAAGAAGTCCGGCGGTATGGGCAATCTTACGTTGATCCTTGGCGTAGCTGTTGTGGGCGTACTTTCGTTCTTATTCGGCAAATTCGTCTTTACGCTGGTGCCGGCCTTTATCGAGCAGCTGCTGTTTCAGAACTTGTTCGAGAACCAGATTTTGCACAACTTGCTGGAAGGCGTCATCAAAATTATGTTGCTTATCGGCTACATTTATTTCATTTCGCTTACCCCGCTCATCAAACGGTTGTTCCAGTATCACGGCGCCGAACATAAAGTAATCAGCGCTTACGAATCCGGCAAGGAATTGACTGTAGCCAACGTTCAGAAGTTCAACACGCTTCATTACCGGTGCGGCAGCAGTTTTATCGTATTTACTGTTATTGTCGGTGTGATCGTTTATTCGTTTTTCGAATACGATAGCTTATGGGAACGGCTATGGCTGCGGATCGCTCTGCTGCCGCTCGTCATTGGGCTGTCTTATGAAGTGCTTCGCATTACGAATTCGATGCGGGATATACCGGTGCTGCGCGTGCTCGGGTATCCGGGGTTGTGGCTTCAGAAGCTGACTACCAAGGAACCCGACGATTCGCAGGTCGAAGTATCGATCGCTTCGTTCAACCGTATGCTGGAACTGGATCAGGCTTTGCTGGCAAGCGCGGGACGCGATTCCGGCAAAGCGGTATAAGGGCAGCATTATCCGAAAAGGGGGAGTTTCCTTGAAAAGGCGCATAGATCCGCTCTTCATCGTCCTAATCGTCTTGATGGGCGTCGGCATCATCTATTCGTTGAAGGACAATCCGTTTAATTTGGTGGTGGCGGCAGTCATCTTCGGAGGCGTATTTCTTCTCTATAAATTTCCGCCGGCCCGCTGGAGAAAATCACAATCCCGGAAACCTGCGCCGCCCTCCTCCCGCTCGAAATCGAAACCCAAAAGGAAACATGTCCCGTTCCGCGTTATTCAAGGCAATAAGCGGGATGACGACGATACCGACAAGCCGCATACGTACCATTAACGGTACAACTGCCAAAAAAAGAAAGCCCCTTGCCAGAATAGAGGCCACTGAAAAACTTGCGTTTTTTCTGTAAAGCATTGATTTTTTTGATTGAAGTGTTGGAAAAACAACGAAAAGACCGTTTAAAGCCTCCTCACAGGCTAAAAACGGTCTTTTCTTCTTAGTAAAACTTCGGTCAGGACTTTTTCAGTGGCCACGCCAGAATAGGCGGGGGCTTTTTGGTACATTTTACGTACGCAGGCCAATCCGGCGATGGCTGCCTCTTCGGCTTACGCGAGCAGCCCATTGTCGGTCCGGTCTCGGATAAATTGCTTGAAGCAAGTGACATAATGCTCATGCGACCACTTCTGAAAATATTGGCTAGCGGCGCTATAGCCGGAATAATACAGCTCCATGCTTTTGTCCGGGTTGATATCAAAGTCCGTTACCCGCACGCCCAGTGTCGGGATTTTGATCGTCCTGAACCGGTTCCATTCCTCTATGTACCGCTCGTCGTGCGCTTCCATCATCGTGGCGAACAATGCCTGAAACATCGATAGCGGCCCTATGATGGAACGCGCCGTGTTCGCCTGCCGGCCGACGAGATGGAAGCCCACCGTGGGAATTTGCTCGTTTTCCGGAATTTTACTGTTCTGCTGGTCGTAGATCCAGAGCGGAAAATTGCTGAGCAGCCCACCGTCAACGATATAAATGAATTGATCGGAAAACGTCTCGCTCTTGGGACGTACTTTCGCCGACTTGCGAATGACAACCGGATCGAAAAAATACGGGATGCTCGTGCTCATCCGGATCGCGTAGGAGACCGGTAGCCGGTTGGGCTCGATTCCATACTGCCCGATATCATGCGGCAGCACGAGCAGTCTGCCCCTTGATATATCGGAAGCGATAATTCTCAGTTTGTCGCGCGGCAGGTCCGCGAACGTTTTGATACCTCTCGCGGCAAGCTTTTGCGACACCCATTGCTCCAGCTTTTGACCGGAATACAGCCCTTTTTTAACGAACAGACGGATCGCGGGGCCGACCAGACGAATTTGATGAAGCCACGATTTGACCAGGAAGTCGGTAAAAGGTGTCTCCAGCATCATTTTCTTCAACTCGTCCGCGGTATACCCCGCTGCCAGTAACGAAGCTACGATCGCTCCCGAGGAGGTGCCGGCCACTTGATGAAACCGGACATTTTGCTCCTCGGCGGCTTTGATCGCCCCTACCAGCGCAATCGCTTTGACTCCTCCTCCTTCAAATACCCCGTTCACTTCCATGCTGCCGTCACACCTTCCCGCGGCTAATGACACGCGTTATCGCTACTACGGGCGATAGGCCGTATTCGATCTCATATCTGTATCCGTTAATACGTATGCGACGGCAGTTTGTACGTATGCACGCCGGGAGGCAGCCTGAAAATAGCGAAAACGCCCCGTAAGCCTCCGGCAAGGCTTACGAAGCGTCTATTATGGTCAATCGATCATTACGATTCCAATTCGCCGCGGATGTTCATTAATTCCGTAACGCGCTCCGGGTGCCGTTCGAAAAATTGGACCAGCACTTCGATGCACGTAATCGAATCCCAACTCAAATGGTGCTCGATTCCTTCGACATCCTTATAAATGTTTTCTTCCTGCACGCCGATCAGCTTCAAGAAGCTCTCCAGCAGATGGTGCCGTTCAACAAGCCGTTTCCCCATCTTTTTGCCTTTGGAGGTCAAAACGAGGCCGCGGTAACGCTCATAGATCAAATAATTGTCCTTGTCCAGCTTCTGAATCATTTTCGTCACGGACGAGGGATGCACTTCTAGCCCTTCGGCGATATCAGACACTCTGGCATAGCCTTTCTCGTCGATCAGCTTGTAAATTTTCTCCAGATAGTCCTCCATGCTTGGTGTCGCCGCCATAAGACCCCTCCCTGCTCTCGTTATTCCCAAACCTAACTAATGATACACCGTACGCGGACACAAAGCAAGTTTGCCCCCTCGGTACGGCAAAAACTGTCGGTTCCAAACGAAGCTGAAAAGGTCCCGATCCGGGGAACCTATATTAGGTGAACGCGCTGACGGAAAGGAGCCGATGTACAAGTGGCGACAACGACGCTAGAGCGTCAAGCTAAAGGGAAAAATACGCTGCAATTCGTTCCGGAGCTCGTCTATTTCGAACCCGGCGCACTGGAATATCCGAAAGGCCTGCGTCTGATGGAATGGGCAGAATCGCAGCAGCTTCCGATCCGGATGACGAGCTCGCATAACCGGATAACCGGGTTTCCCGGGGAGACTGAACTGGAGAAGTACAAGATTGCCAAGCGCACCCTTGTCGTCGGAGTGCGCAAGACGCTGAAGTTCGATACTTCGAAACCGTCCGCCGAATATGCGCTTCCGATCGCAACCGGATGTATGGGCCACTGCCATTATTGTTACTTGCAGACGACGCTTGGCGCCAAGCCGTACATTCGCGTCTATGTCAATATGGACGATATCCTGGAGGCAGCCTCCGGTTATATCGCCGAGAGAGCTCCCGACATTACCCGTTTTGAAGCGGCCTGTACGTCCGATCCGGTTGGCCTCGAGCCGATTACCGGCTCCCTGAAGGAAGTCATCGAATTTATGGGCAGACAACCGCTCGGACGGCTTCGATTCGTTACCAAATTCCATCACGTCGATTCGCTGCTCGATGCGCAGCATAACGGCCATACCCGCTTCCGGTTCAGCGTGAACGCAGATTACGTCATTCGTAATTTCGAGCCGGCGACCTCCACGTTTGCGGAACGAATCGAAGCGGCCGGCAAGGTTGCCAAGGCGGGCTACCCGCTCGGCTTTATTATCGCTCCGATCATCTGGCACGACGGATGGGAGGAGGGCTACGCCGAATTGCTTCGCAAGCTGGGCGAGACGGTGCCGGCGGAAGCCGCTGCGGATCTTACGTTCGAGCTGATCCAGCACCGGTTTACGAAGACGGCCAAAGCTGTAATTGGGCAGCGGTATCCGAAAACGAAGCTGGAGATGGATGAAGCGAAGCGCAAATACAAGTGGGGGCGCTGGGGCCAAGGAAAATACGTATACCCCGACGAACAGGCGAATGCGCTCCGGGAGTTTATTACTGAACAGATCTTCCTCCGGTTCCCAATGGCCAAGATCGAATATTTTACTTAGTATCGTGTAGATGTGTTTTATGAGGTGTGGTGGGACATTATTAAGGAAACCGTCCAGTGATGGTCTGGACGGTTTCCTTTTGCGTGCAACCTGTACGTACCCCTTATTTCGACCCGCTGGTGGAGGATGCGCACTTTTCGCGGATTTTAGCAGTTTCAAACCGCTTCTATTTCACCCTCCAAGCGGATTTTCGTAAAGGGTACAAACCGCTTGTATTCCTTCGTATTCGGTGCGGTGCTTCACCCCTTGAAGCAGGCAGAGGGTCCAACGGCCACCCACGAGGATGGATCGGCTCGAGGCATTTGCTCTCACGACAAGAAAGATAACCCCTAAGTATCCCCCCCCTCCAAATTAAGGTAGTGGGCTCGAAGGAAAACAGCTCCTCTTGTCGAATATGTCACATAGGAGTACTCCGTTCTCGTTTCCGGGTTGGGTAATCTAATCTTCGGGAATCGGTGCGATACTCCTTTTTTGCGAGCCAACAGCGGGAATCAAATGGGCTGTACAGAACTCAATTTCTGGAATTCAATTTCGGGGATTCAATTCCGGACCCGACTTCCAGACGATCATCGTTACATATGCCTATGGGCTTAACCGCGATGCAGTTTAGGTTCAGCAGTCCTTCGTGTACAGCAGATGTGAAGGTTATGTAAAGCCCTTACATACAAAATAACGTCAATTGTAAAAAAAATATTGATGCAACTTCAGAAAAACTTTAGAATTTAGATACTTTGATCTTTTGACTTTTCTGTTATGATCAGAACATCGCCACTTTTGGGAGGGTGCGCCCAGCTTCAACATGAATATAATACTAATATTACCTACGATCGGCCAAGCCGGAAACTCGGCAATCGGATTCGCGCTTTGGCATACGACGTACCCGGATGAAAGGGGTTATATACTGACATGAGCCAAGGCAAGCTGCGGCAATATTATCCATTGCTATGGATGCTGGCAATACCGATTTTGAATATTTTTTACGGGATTTTGAATCGTCCCGGGATGAAAACCTACGATTTGTCGACCCGGGTTGACGAGATGCTGCCCTTTCTGCCCATATTTGTCATCCCCTACTTGATCTGGTATCCTTTTATCGCCGCATGTTTGGTAACGTTGTTTTACCGCAACCGGGCGACGTATTACCGTACTTTATTCGCGCTATGTCTCGGCCTGATCATCAGCTATATTTTCTTTTACTTTTATCAGTCGGGCATTACGCGGCCGCAGCTCGGGGATGGCTTCCTGTACAGTCTCGTCCAGTTCGTCTACCATAACGACGCGCCTTACAACTGCTTCCCGAGCATTCATGTGCTGACCACGTATCTTATGATCAAGTCGTCCAAGCAAGCGTTCCCGCATGCCGGACTTCGATGGACAATCCATCTGTTGGCCTGGTCGATCATCTTATCGACCGTATTCGTCAAACAGCACGTGCTGCTCGATATAGCAGGCGGAATTGCCGTAGCCGAAATCACTTATTTCGTAATCGGCCTCGTACCGGCATGGGCCAGAAGCCGCAGCCGCAATCCAGGGAAAGCGTTCGGTGCGTCCTCGGAGTAAGTTCAAATAAATCGTTTGGGTGGAGAAAATGAAACTATTTTCAGCAATAGCCGAGCACTTCGTATTTATAAACAAGTTCATCCGATTTCCGCAGCAAGTGGGCAGCATCGCGCCCAGCTCCTCTTTTCTCGCCCGAAAAATGTTCTCCCCCGAACCTGGCGGACCGGCTTTGAAAATTGCCGAGCTGGGTGCGGGGACCGGGGCCATTACGAAATATATTCTTAAAAAAATGCCCGAAAGCTCCGAACTGTTTGTATTCGAAAAGGATGATTCTCTTCGGGAATCGCTTCAGCAAAAATACGAGTCGCAAGCTTCCTATTACGCCGAAGCCCGGAATATGATCGACGCGGTCCGGGACGGCCGGAAGTTCGATTACATTCTGAGCGGTCTCCCGTTCGCCAACTTTCCGCAGTCGTTAAGGAACGAGATTATCGACCAGGCTTACGAGACGCTGAAGCCGGGCGGATTGTTCATCGCCTTTCAATATTCGCTGCAAATGAAAAAGTTGCTGGAGAGCCGCTTTGTGATCGAACGGATCGATTTCGTGCCGTTGAATATTCCGCCGGCATTCGTCTATGTATGCCGTAAAGGGGAAGGCGGAGCGGGATGAACTACGAATCGTTGATGGGCATGATCGAGCATTTCGGCTATGCCGCTTTATTCTTCGCCCTCTGGCTCGGGATCGTCGGCATGCCGATTCCGGACGAGGTGATCGTCATGACCGGAGGGGCCGTCGCAGCCAGCGGCATTCTCCAGACGGTCCCCGCCTTTATCCTGACCTATCTGGGCGTGATCTCGGGACTGTCGCTCGGATACGTAATCGGGCGATACGTAGGAACTCCCGCAATAAGCAAGCTTCGCCGCAAAAAAAAGATGGATTATTATATCGGCGTCTCCGAGAGACTGATTAGCAAATACGGCAGCATGTCGCTGGTGATCAGCTATTTCTTCCCGATCGTCAGGCATGTCGTCCCTTATCTGGTCGGGATGAACAAGATGCCGTTCTGGCGTTACAGTCTCATCTCCTACCCAATCGGCTTCGTATGGACGCTCGCTTTTTTTGCACTCGGAGGGTTTGTCGGGGATCAGGCGCAGTTCGTCGGCTCGATGATTTACGCTTACGGTGTGAAGCTGCTGATCATTATTCCTTTTGCGGCATTGGCATTATGGCTGTTCTACCGGTTTGTTCTGGCTAATCGTCCGAAGCGGGTGGAATAAACGAATCGTACAATCGGCTCCAAACATACGAAAACCTCCATTACCGTTAGCGGCAATGGAGGTTTTTTGGGTCGTCCGGCAACCGCCGGGATTAGAAGATCAGCCAGCTGGGCGTACGCTCCTGCAGCCAGATCGTAATCAGAATCATCTTGTCGAAGTACAGCAGCAGCGCCATCACGATCATCAACCCGCCGCCCACCTTCATCAGGATGCCGGAATAACGGACAATCCACTTGGTCGAGCCGATAAAAAAGGCGAGGATGAAAAACGGAACGGCGAAACCGACCGAATAAGCGGTCGTCAGCTGGAACCAGGTGCCCGGCTCCGTTGCAGCCAGCAGCAAAATCGAAGACAGAATCGGTCCGACGCAAGGCGACCATCCGGCCGCGAAGCCCATCCCGACCACGACCGAGCCCAAATAACCGGCCGGCTTCGAATTGATCTGCAGCTTCCGCTCGCGCATCAGCCACTGCGGCTGGAACACGCCGATCAGAAACAGTCCCATCACGAAAATCAAGATGGCCGACAATTGGCGGATCAGGTTGCGGTATTCGTTAAACCAATCGGCTACCAAGCCGACGCCGAAGCCTAGCGAATAAAAGATAATCGAAAACCCTAGAATGAAAAACAGCGTATGCATCGTTGTGGCAAGCCGGATTTCTTTTTTCGACCGTTCCTCCTTCAGTCGCTGCACCGAAATACCGGTTATGTAGGACAAATAAGAAGGGTACAAGGGCAAGCAGCACGGCGAAATAAAAGAAGCAAAGCCGGCGAACAGCGCGATCCAAATATTTACTTGATCCAAAGCGGTACCTTCCTTTCCGGGGCAAAGCCTATACGCTCGCTCTGCGCCCCCGAGCAAGCAGGGTGACGATCAGCAGGGTGATCAGCATTAGAACAACTGTCGCTCCCGGCGCCCAGTTCCATACTCCGGCCGCGACGAGGCCGCCTACGACCGCAACTTCGGAATAAAGCACGCCGATCCAGACCGAATGACGAAAACTTTTGGCTACGGCCAGACTGCAAGCGACCGGCACCGTCAGCAGAGCCGATACGAGCAGCGCCCCGACGATTTTGATCGCGACTCCGATGACGAGCGCCGTCAGCACCGTGGTCAGCAGATTCAGGAAGCGAAGCGGGATTCCGCTTACGGCCGCCGCATCCTCATCGAACATGATCAGAAACATTTCTTTAAAGAACACGAACAGCATGACGAGCACGACAAGCGTAACGCCGAACACGAGCCACAGATCGGTCCAGCTGAGCGTATAGATGCTTCCGAACAAATAGCTCGTTACGTCCATATTAAAGCCTTTGCCCAATGTAAACAGAAAAGTCGCGAGCGCTACCCCGCCCGACATGATGATCGCGATGGACAGCTCCGCATACGTTTTGTACGCTCTGCGCAGCCGTTCGATGGCGAAAGAAGCAAGAATCGAAAAAACGAGTCCGACGGCAAGCGGGTATATCCCGAGCAGAAACCCGAGCGCCACACCTGCAATCGAGACGTGAGCCAGCGTATCCCCGATCATCGACAGACGTCTTAGAACGAGAAAAACGCCGAGCAGAGGCGCCATCAGCCCGATCAGAACGCCTCCGATCAAAGCCCGTTGAAAAAAGTATTCGGCAAAAATATCCACGCGTTACTCTCCCCTATTCACGGCTTCGAGCGACTCTTCCGCCAGCCGAATGCCGCGGAGACTGTGGGCCAGATTCGTTTCCGCACAATTATCCAGCTCATGCGTGTGCTTGACGAAAAACTTGATCTTTCCGCTCGTATGGGCCGGCTCATACCCAAGGTAAGCGTGCATCATCTCGATATCGTGAGATACCATCAAAAAAGTGATGTTATGCCGCTGGTGCATATGCCGGATCATATGAAAAAAATTTTCCTGCGACTCCGAATCGATGCCCACCGTCGGTTCGTCCAGGATGAGCAGCTCCGGATTGTTCACGAGCGCCCGGGCCAGAAAAACCCGCTGCTGCTGTCCGCCGGACAGACGCCCGATGCGGCGGTCGGCCAGCTCTTCGATGCGCAGCGCATGCATCGCGTCTTCGCACTTCTTGTAGTCGTCGCGGCTCATCCGCTTGAACAGCTTCTTGCGGCCGTACAGCCCGGACAGCACGACCTCTCTTACGGTAGCGGGGAACAGCGGATTAAACGCATTTTTCTGCGGCACATAGCCGATCCGCTCCCAGTCGCGGAATTGACCGAGCGGCGTTCCGAACAGGCGCACCTCGCCCTGGTCCGGCTTCAGGAGCCCGACGATCATCCGCAGCAGCGTCGTTTTGCCGGCTCCGTTCGAGCCGATGAGGCCGACGAAATCTCGCTGCAAAATTTGAAAATTCAGCCCTTCGATTACATTGCGCTGCTCGTATTGGAACGAGACGTTCTCCATAGAAACGACCGGCAGGTGACAACGTTCTCCCGCCGGTCGGGTCGATTGCTGCATGTATGGCTCCCCATTCGCGAACTGGCCGTTTACTCTCATTGTAATGCTTTCAATAAATTTTGCAAATTGTTCTCCATCACCGACACATAATGTTCACCGGCATTAACCTGCTCTTGGGTAAGCCCCTCCAGCGGATTCAGCACCAGCGTCTCGATTCCCGCGTCCTTGGCCAGCGTCTTCGCCAGCTTATCGGATACGAGCTCCTCGAAGAAAATGTACTTCACCTGATGATCCCGGACGAACTTGTTAATTTCCTTCAAATCTTGCGCCGTAGGCTCCGCGCCGGGCGAGAGGCCCATGATCGGCTTCAGCGTCAGCCCGTAATCGCGGGCCAAATACCCGAAAGCCTGGTGAGAGACGACAATCTCCTTTTTCGCCGTCTTGGAGAGCGTGCGTGAGAATTTGTCATCCAGTTCGGTCAATTGCTTTTTCAGCGTCTCGTAGTTGGATTCGTAATAAGCTTTGTTGGCCGGATCGGCCTGCACGATGCCGTCCTTAATGTTCTCGGCCATCTTCAGCGCCGACTTCGGGCTGACCCATACGTGAGGATCGACGTCCGAATCGTGTTCATGACCGTGATCGTCCTTTTCGTTAGACTTGCCTTCATCGTGACCATGATCGTCTTCATGCCCGGCGTGCAGCAGCTCGATTCCTTTGCTCGCCTCGATGACGGTCAGGCCGGAATCTTTCTTCAGACTGCCGAGAAAATCGCCGACCCATCCTTCAAAACCGGCGCCGTTATAAATAAACAGCTGCGACTTGCTCATATGGTTCAAATCGCGGCTCTTCGGCGACCAGTCGTGAGGTTCGACCCCAGCCGGCACGAGGTTAATCACGTTCACCTTATCGCCGCCGATCCGGCCGGCAAAATCATACAGCGTATAAAAAGTTGTCACTACATTGACTTTATCCTCGGATAAAGTTACATTCGATGTGCCGCAGCCTGTCATGACGGCTGCCACAAAAAGCATACTTATTAGAGCTGTGAGGATACGTTTAGGGACTTTCATACGATACATGCTCCTTCCGCTTGCAGGAAAAATGGATTGGGTGTAAATCGTAAATGTTTCTATTTACAAATAGGATTATAGGCTCCCGACCCGGACTGTGTCAACCGTAATTTTACCGATTAAGCATCACTTGTGCTTCGTATCCATACAAAACGCCTCCGTTCCCTTGTCAAAGGGCGCGGAGGCGTTCGCTTTCCATCGTATGGAGTTATTTCACCAAAGCTCCGACCGGAATATCTTCCGCTACGGTGGCAAGTGTCAGCTTGTCGCCTTCGGAGGCGGCGAGGATCATCCCTTGGGACAGCTCGCCCCGCAGCTTAACCGGCTTCAGGTTCGCTACGACGATGACCTTACGTCCGATCAGGGCGTCGGGCGTGTAATGTTTGGCAATCCCTGATACGACCTGGCGTTTCTCGTAGCCGAGGTCCAGCTGCAGCTTGAGCAGCTTGTCGGCGCCCTTGACCGGCTCAGCGCTGAGCACTTGCGCTACGCGCAGCTCCACTTTAAGGAAGTCGTCGATGCCGATCTCTTCCGCTTCGGACGGCGCAGGCGCTGACGTTGGAGCTGCCGCTGCTTCCGGTTTCGACTTCGCGCTCTCGGCGGAACCGGCTTTTGCCTCGTCCGCGGTCGGAACCGTTCCGCCCATCGATTCGATCAAATAAGCGATTTCCGGTGCGACTTCCAGTCTCGGGAACAACGTATCGCCTTTATTTACCTTCGTGCCGGCAGGCAACAGCCCGAACGTATGGACGCTGTCCCACCCGGTCAACTGGCCGTCACCGGCAATGCCGAGCTGCTCCCATATTTTGAGCGGAGTGCGGGTCATGAACGGCTGCAGCAGCACCGAGACGATCCGCAGCGATTCCGCCAGATGGTAAAGCACCGAGCCCAGCTTCGGCCGGGCCGCTTCATCTTTGACCAGCGCCCACGGCTGCGTCTCGTCGATATATTTGTTCGTGCGTCCGATCAGCTGCCAGATCGCTGTGAGCGCGATCGAGAACTCGAGCTTCTCCATCGCTTCCTCGGTCTTCGTCACCGACTGGCGTACTGTCTCCTGCAGGGACGCGTCGAACTCGGTCGCATCCGCAAGCAGCGGCTGAATCTCTCCATCGAAGTATTTATCGATCATCACGACCGTACGATTCAGCAGATTGCCCAGATCGTTCGCGAGATCGAAATTGATCCGTTCTACAAAGCCTTCCGGAGTGAATACGCCGTCCTGGCCGAACGGCACGTCGCGAAGCAGGAAGTAACGCAGCGAATCGAGGCCGTATCGCTCGATCAGTACGACCGGATCGATGACATTCCCTTTGGATTTGGACATCTTGCCTTCTTTCGTCAAAAACCAGCCGTGAGCAAACACTTGCTTCGGAAGCGGCAGATCAAGCGCCATCAGCATAATCGGCCAATAAATCGTATGGAAACGGACGATATCTTTGCCTACGAGATGCACGTCGGCCGGCCAGAAACGTTCGAATTTCCCGTTATCCGATTTATAGCCAAGAGCGGTAATATAGTTGGAAAGCGCATCGATCCATACGTAGATGACATGCTCCGGCGTTCCCGGAACTTGAATGCCCCACTTGAACGTATTCCGCGAGACGGCCAAATCTTCAAGCCCCATCTTCACGAAATTGATCATTTCGTTGCGGCGCGTCTCCGGCTGGATAAATTCCGGATGCTCTTCATAATAGGCCAGGAGCCGGTCCGCGTATTTGCTTAACCGCAAGAAGTAGTTTTGCTCCTTCACCTTCTCGACCGGGCGTCCGCAGTCCGGGCAGTTGCCGTCGACCAGTTGGCGCTCCAGCACGTACGACTCGCACGGCGTACAATACCAGCCTTCGTATTCGCCGAGGTAAATGTCCCCCTGGTCGAGCAGCTGCTGGAAAATCTTCTGGACGACCGTCTTATGGCGGTCCTCCGTCGTGCGGATGAAATCGTCGTAGGAGATGTCCAGCTTGTTCCACAGCGTCTTGATGCCCGTGACGATCCCGTCGACGAACGTTAGCGGGGACACCCCTTTCTCCTCGGCTTTGCGTTCGATCTTTTGCCCGTGCTCGTCCGTTCCCGTCAAGTACACCACATCGTAGCCCCGCAGCCTTTTGTAGCGGGCCATCGCGTCCCCGGCCACCGTCGTATAGGCGTGTCCGATATGCAGCTTGTCGCTCGGGTAATAAATCGGCGTCGTTAAATAATACGTTTTTCTGCTCATGGGTTAACATCCTCCGTGGAATTATGGATTTACAACAAAAAGACTCCCGTCCACATGGGACGAGAGCCGATGCTCACGCGGTACCACCCAAATTCCCCCGCTGGCCTTCTTACGCGGGGCTTAAGTCAGGTCCTCTTCCGGACCTTGCCCGTAACGCTGGCATGCGTCACAATCTTACCGGCAGAGCGTACGTCCGGCTCGACTGCGATTCCTCCCGGACCATGTTCGGAAGCTGTCTATGCCGGCTCCCACCTGCCCCGGCTCTCTGCGATAGACGCCACTTCGTACTCATCCGTTCAATGGAAGTCGATCAAGTTACCCCCATCATACGAAAACGGCGTCCCTCGTGTCAAGTTTGCGGCATCCGGCTGTACGAACGCGGTCTCAAATACGCGCCTTTACCGATTTGGCGTATTCCGACGGCGCCGTTCCGGTCCATTTTTTGAAGTCCTTCGAAAAGTAATGGATGCTGCCGTAGCCAAGCAGCTCGGCGATTTCCGTATAATTGTACGCTTCTTCACGAATAAGCGCTTTCGCCTTGGCGATTTTCAGTTTGCGGACGTACTCCATGACGCTGCAGCCGGTCGAACGTTTGAATATGTCGCCCAGATGGGTCCGGCTTAGCGCAAACTTGCGGCAGATCCGGTCCAGACACAGCTCGGAAATGTCCGATCGTTCGATGAAATCGATAATGTTTTGAGCGATGCCGGTTTCCTGATGCTCCTTCCGCAAAGAAGAAAGCTTGCCGCATTCTTTCAGCGACGTTATTTGGCGCAGCAGCTGAATGCACAAAATCTCCAGCTGATTTTTGACGACCTGCTCCCGTCCGATCGACGAGAGGCTGTTCCGGGCGGCCCGCTCCTCCCGCCGAAACGGTACGACCGGATCAAGGGAGAGAGCGCCTTCCCGAACGATATCGGTCAGCAATCGCCGTTCGGAGTCTCCGAGACGAAACGGTCCCTGCTGCAAATCGCACATCGCATCCGAGGCGCAATCGAAACCGACGATTAATAAATTGGGCGGGGTTTGCACGTTCGCCGTCCCTTCCTGCCGTTCGCCGGGAGGATAAAAGAAAAGGTCCCCCTGCGTAAGCCGCACCGTACCCCGATCCGAAACGGCCGCATACTCGCCCTTATCGACATACACCATCTCCCAATACGGATACGTCTGCCGCTTGCAGGAAAACTGCTTCGGAAGCTCCCGGTAATGGAAGGCAACAATGGTACCGATTTCAATAATACGGTCCACCTTCATCATCGACGATTCCATTCGCTTTCTCCTCTCCTCGGTTTCGGCCGCCGGCACGGTTTTCGGTGTCAATTCCAGCTTAAGATTTGTCCGTCCTGCTGCAGCCGGCTGCTCAGCTTCCCGTAATCGACATCCTGTACCGCACACTGCGCTTCAAGCGCCAAGGCGGCGGCCGTGGCGGCGGACTGTCCCAAAATCATAAACACCGGTTCCATCCGGATCGACCCGAACGCAATATGCGAGGAGGACAAGCAGACCGGCACGAGCAGATTGGTGCATTGTTCGCCCAAAGGAACGATGGACCGGTAAGAGATCGGATACGGCGTCGACAGGGCCGTTTCCACATTGCCTTCGTTAATGCATCGCCCGTCTATGACCAGTCTGCGGCAGTTATGGGAATCCATCGTATAAGCGGCAAGTCCGACGGAGTCCGGGACAACCTCGTAACCGCGGCAATGTTTCTCTGTCATGACGACACCCGCTACCATCCGCCGGGCTTCCCGTATATACAGCTGCGGAGTCCAGTGTCCGCTATGGACGTATTCGTCGGCCGGAAGCCCCCAAGTCCCCGCTTCCTGACGGACGGAAAGCGGCACCCTCTCGTCGTTGCACAAGAAGTAAAGCAATCCCAAGTTATAGTTGTAATGCTCCTGGAACAGCCGCTCGCGGGTCGCGTAATCGCCGTCCGGCCATTCATAGTTGCGGCCGATGAAATCGGTGGAAACGGCGCCGAAATTGTTCAAATCGGTTTTGCGTGTTGGACTCATCCGTTTGTGCAGCTTCAGCGCATCCCAGATCCCGGACTCGATGTACCGCGCCAGCAGCGTATAGTCGTCCGGATTATAAGCCGGCGGCTTAGGGAACGGCAGCCGGTTCGCCGGATCGTCCGTCAGGCATATTCTGAAATTGTACGCCTGAACGGAACTGTCGCCTTGGCCCTGTGCCCCAGGGGCGGTGTCGGTTACTCCGTTCAGCAGTCCGCTGTCCGGTTTGCCCGGCACGACATACGGATCGACCCAGGTTTTGAAGTTATGGTTCGGATGGCCGAAATGAATTCCGTTCAGCGTCTCCTTGTACACGGAGTTCGACTCCCTGCCTACATGATACGATACGCCCGCCATCGCCATCAGATCGCCTTCGTAGGTAGCGTCGATGAACATCCCGGCCTCGAACGTATCTCCATTCTCCATCACGATCCGGGTGATGCGCCCGCCGGTTTTCTCGACACGCTGCAGATGCCGCTCGGTATAAACGTCGATTTGCTCGTTTTCCAGCCACTCCTTATAGATGCGGGACGCTAAGCCCGGTTCGAACAACCAGTGGGTGCCGCCGTTTTCGTCCGACCCGTAATAATCGCCTACTGCCCGGTAAAACTCGCGTGAAATGCCGCCGATCGCCGCTTTGTTGCCGATATCCGTAGCTCCCAATCCGCCGGTCGTCAAGCCGCCGATGTGCGAGCCGAATTCTACGATAACGGCCTTCAGGCCCATGCGGGACGCTTGAACCGCCGCCGCCACTCCGGCGGAGGACGCTCCGTAGATGCATACGTCCGCCCGGACGTTTTGCGGGTTGCCGGATACCGCTGCCGGTTTGTAATAGCTTATAGTATGAAACTTGGTCATAAATGCGTATCTCCTTTATTTGGATGTGAACTTTCAGCTCCAACCAACTCCAGTATACTTCCACTTTCAATTTAAATTTAGTTGCATTTTTGTTTCATCTAAAATAAGATAATTGTAACTTTCACCTTAATAACCGGAGGCGCCAATGCCCAGAAGAAAAAGTGTGACGCTGCAAACCCTCGCCTCAGAGCTCGGCCTGTCCATCCATACGGTGTCCAAGGCGCTGCGGGGAATGCCGGGCATGTCCGAGGAAACCCGCCACGAAGTGCTATCGGCCGCAAGAAGGCTCGGGTACCGGACGAAAGACCAGGAGCACAGTCTCGCCGTCGAGCATATCCCGCTGTTTCCAAACCGCAAGCGCCGATTCAAGCTGATGTTTACGGGAAACTCGGTTTATTCGCGATTGAATCAAATCTTGCTGGAAGGGCTGCAGGACAAGCTGGCCGAATACGGCCACACGATCGACATGTTGATGATCCCCTCCTCCTTCGACAAGGGTGAATCGTTCGACAATTGGGCGGACCAGAACAGTCTGATGTACTCCGACGGCATCTTCATTCCTCCGATGACCGATCCGATCAAGGAGGAGCTGCTCCTGAAGCTGCCCCTTCCACGCATTCTGTTTAACTTCCCGCCGCCTGCGGCCGAAGTGGACAGCGTCATCTGGGATGTCGGCACCGCCGTCCGCCTATCGGTGCGTCATCTGATCGCGAACGGGCACCGCAGCATTTTGTATATAGGCAATATCCACAATCAACGGGGGTTCCGGCTGCGCTGGCAGTCTTTCGTGGACTCGATGCAGGAGGCAGGACTGGACGCGAATCCGGAGCTTCATATTACAAAGGCTATCTCCGAGAAAGAGGCTTGGGTCGCCAGCGTGCAGGACTGTCTGGTCTCGCTTCGCGCCACAGCGATCCTGAACGGGGTACATAACAACCTCGCCTGGATTTACCATGCGTGCAGCACGCTCGGCAAACGGATTCCTGAGGATTACTCCCTGATCAGCTTGCAGCACGAGCGCGACGAATTTTTGCCCCAGCTTTCGCGGCCCTCTCTGGCCATCCGGGAAACCGGCGTACGCGGGGCGGAACGAATGCTGTGGCGTTTGGCCAATCCAAATTTGCCGTATGAACACATCATGCTGCAGGGGACGTTTTTCGAAGGGGATACGGTAAAGCCGTTGAAAGCTTAGCGTCCCATGCTCCGTAAGTGACGACAGGTCACGTTATCGACCGGGAAAAAGCTGCATATGTTGCCTGGCGCAACAAAAAAGAGACTGCATCCGGGCAATCCGGCTTGCAATCTCTTTTTTATCTGGAGCCGACTAGCAATCAGAGTGTGTGCGTTACATGCCAAGCACTTGTTCGTCCATCGCTTTGCCGCCCAATTCCTTCTCCCCGCCCGCTTCCCAGCCAGTCGTGCGGCTTTCATGGGTCGGAATCCCTCGCAGTTCCTCCATCTCGTTTAAAGTGCCGATCCAGATGACATGACGGGCGGACAGCTCTTTCCGGAACGCATCCAGCTGTTCACGCAGACTTATATACGCTTCCTTTGTCGTACCGGGCGGCCTGCTTTTCTCATAGCCGAGCCTCACCACTTCCCGGGTCAGTACGATATGACGGAGCCCGTCGCGCAAAAATTCGATACGTACACGAACCTCCTCCTCGTCGCTGCCCAAGAGCCGTTCGGCCCGATCCAGGATCGATTCCGCTTCTCCGATCACCTCGTCCGTCATCAGGTAGGGCAAAATATACCAGCCTCCGTTCAGCGTCGAGCGAGGCAGATCGTAGCGGGAAGCAAGTTCTTCGTAACGGCCGTTCGGATACAGCTGAATGTTGTAGCCCGTTTCTTCGGCGAACCTTTCCCAATAATCGAGGTAGTCGCGAATGGCCGGCGCCGCTTTGCCGAAGGCAGACGTATATTCTGCAAGCACGTCCTCCACAGACAAATCCGGACGCGCCGAAAGACGCGCGATCAAGTAATAGTTCGGACCCTGCGTAGCCCAATAGCCGAACAACGTATCGAAATCGAATCCCATCATGCCGTTTTGCTGTGCAAATTTGAAAAACTCGCCCTGCGCGCGCAGCGGCAAGTTCGGAGCGATCGCCCCGGAATGCCACCAATTGGGCCGCAAAAACAGCTTCGCCCCCGCGTCGTACCAGCCTTGCCATTGTGCGAAGTCGTTGTAGAAGCCGACGATTTGCAAAATGACGCCGTCCTTAAGCGCGATGCCGGGAGGAGGGGGCTCTTTGTAGGAGCTGTAAGCGTATGTCGACAACGTGACGTCGGGACGGATCTTCCGCATTTTGTCAAGCAGCCGGTTCCAAAACTTGACGTAACGCGCCGTCAGTTTGCCTTCCGCTCTCCATATGGACATGATCGGCTGGCCGGCCGGTTCGTCCATAGCCAGACAGCCTTTGCTGACGCAGAAGCCGCTTCCGTCGTTCGGCCCTACATTCCAGTTGGCTGGCTTGCCGGCTTCGATCCATTCCCGGATAATCGCTTCGTCGACCGCTTCGTTGGAAATATCGAGCTTGATCCGGTCAGGCCGGACCTGCTGCTGCCCTTCGGGCGGAACGGCGAAATAGTCGGGATGCGTCTTCCCGTATTTGTCCCACCATTCCGTAAACGAATGGCCGAACTTGTACGTCGTCCGGCTCCCCATCCCGTGAATGCGGAGCCAAAGCCGGCCTTCCGCGGGGGCCGACTTGCGGACGCGCAGCTCGCGCATTTCCAGACTCGGACGGGCAGTTATATCGAGCTCCGGGATTGCAATGGTGGCTGCGCGGGGCACATATGTACCCGTTTCGCCCGGCCACAGCCAACGGACGCCCATGTACCGGTCGAGATAATAAGTGACCGCCCACAAAATCGCATGATTGGAACCGCCCGTAAACAATAAACGATTCCCTTCCGCCATAACCCGATACGTCTCCAGGTCCGTTATCTCCGCTTCCCTGCCGGTTTTATCCGTTAGCGGCCCGGGACCGATCTGTACGCGTACAACCTCTTCGGGCACATTCCGGAGCTCCTCCTCGCCGACAATCGGCAAGGATATCCCTGTCGCCCGAAGCACAGCGGATTGAAATTCCTTAAGCGCCTCCTGCACATAACCGTCGACAGGCTGAACGACGACCGCCCGGGCCTGCCCTTCCTTCACCAAATAAAACAGACCGCTGTCCTTTCCGGACAAAAACTCGGTTACCATCCAACCCACTCCTGCCGTTGCAGCCAGAAAAACCGCAAGCGCGATCCCCCAACCTTTAGTTATCATCCGTTTGCTCTTTTTATTCCGCACTCCGAACACTCGTTTCTTCACGCCCCGTTTGCGGATCATAGGGAGACCGGCTTACATTTGCAACTGCTCCGCAATTTTTTTGTTAACCGCTTCCTCCGCTTCGCGAAGCACCGTATTCAGGTCTTTGCTTTGCTCATAATAAGCTTTTAGCGCTTTGCCCCAAATCTCGTCCTTGGCGATCGCGTCGAACCTCGTCGCTTTAATCGGCTTGCCGATCGTTTCCTTGAAAAACGCCCCCATGTTTTTTCCTTGAATTCCGTCAATGTCCGCAGCGAACGCCTCGATGGCGGCCGGATCGTTGACGATCGGCATTTTGCCGCTTCTGGATTTCAGGAGCTGCACTTCGGGCGACAGCAGAAACTCCATCACCTGAAACGCCGTTTCTTTGTTAGCGCCGCCGACCGGGATGGAATAAAACGGCGCGATCAGTTGCGAACCGCCGCTCGTATTCCCCGCGAACAACGGTACCGCCGCGACGTCCCAGTCCAGCCCCGTTTTAACGGCTTCCGGTATCGAGGACAAAATGTTCGGACCTACCCGCATCGCCAATACTTGTTTAACCAAAAAATTGTTGGTGTCCGAGTCCGTATATTCGTTGCCGGGGATCATATAAAACCGGCCCATCGTCTCCAAAAACCGTTTCCATCCGTCGGTGTTGACGAGCGCTTTGTTCGTCGCCGCATCGACGACCGGAAGGCCGAGCTGATTTTTCCACGTCAGGTTCTGATGCTGGAACTGAAAACCTTTATACTGCACCCCGCCGTCCTGTTTCGTCAACCTTTTGGCCAGATCGTACACTTCGTCCCACGTTATGCCGTCTTTCGGATACGGAACGCCGAATTTGTTGAATATCGATTTGTTGTAAAACAGCACGCTGCTGTTCAGTTCGTAAGGAAGCGCGATCAGCTCCCCTTTGGTCGAATAGCTTCTCATCGACTCGACGACACCGGGGACGTACCGGCCCAGATCGAATTTGGACTTCTCGATGTAAGGGGTCAAGTCGGACAGCAGTTGAAGATCGAGCAGCTTCCAGATCGAACCCATGCTGTGGTTGATCAGATCGAGACGCTGCCCGCTTCCGACGACGTTTTCGATCCGTGTGTCCTTGCCGTTTTTGATCACATTAAGCGTAATATGAGGAAACTTTTTCTGCACCAGCTCCTGTTCGATATCGATCGCCGCCGAAGCGTCAGTGAACACGTTTAGCGTTACCGGCTTGGGCGGCTCGGCTGCAGGCCGGGCGTCCGGATCTTTGACAGCGCTCTCATTAGGGCCCGAGCAGGCCGACAGCAGTATAAACGCGGCGGTTGACGCCAGCCATTTTTTTCTCATGTTTAGAATTCAGCTCCCCTTTTTGATGTTGCCTTTCAGCCGTTTCATTTTGAACCGTGAATTAGTAATCGATTACCTATAACTCCGGTACGGCGGCATCCGCGGAATAGTTGCCGGCGCCGGCAAAGCGTTCGTGCGGTTTATTATTATCGTACAAGTTCCAGGCCGTATTGCCGTTCGCCCGGGCGATGCAATCCTGGTCGACCCAGACCCCTTTCATTTTGTACAGGGCATCCTCGGAATTGAATTGAACGTTGTTATTGAAGATTACTTTGGAAGATGAATCGCGCATATAAAGCCTGACCGATGCGCCGCCGGACGCCGCTGTCGCCTCGGAAGCATTGTCCTGGAACTCGTTCTCAGAAATAATAACGGAAATGACGTTGTTTTCGGTGTTGGCGGAAGGATACCCTCCGCTAATTCCGTAGCTGGCATTGCGGGAAAATTTGTTCGATATGATTTTTAGTCCGTCGGTTTTATGGAACAAGACCAGACCGACGCTTTCATTATCTGCAAACAGGTTGCCGCAAATCGTATCCACGTTTTTGCTCACCATCCGCATTCCCGTAATATTCCGGGTAAACGTATTGTTGATGACCTGCACATTTCGATTGTCTGGAGCATCGGCATTATTGTTGAAATTCAATCCCGTTTTGTTGCCTGTAATCCGGTTGCCGTCGATAACCACGTTTTCGTTGCCGCTTCCTCCGACGGTTACGCCGTAGGTGCCTTCGCTATACTCCACCGTATTATTTTGCAGGACGATGTTTTTGCTGGTCCCGTACCACCCTTTATTCGGCTCTACGTCGATGCCCGCTCGAGGAGCGGTTCCTTGAATTTTGCCGGCTTCGCTGATCAGGCAGTTCGACACCGTTACGCCGTCCGCCGCCACAATCGAGATGTTGTTTCTCCGGCATAGACTGACGATGCAGAAATCGATGGAGATGTGTTTGCTGACGGCAGCGGTGCCAGTAGATGCCGGGCCGGAATAAATGCCGCCGATGTAGATCCCGTCAGTCATCCCTTCCGTAAAGGTGCAGTGGCTGATTCGGACATCTTCGCACTTGATGATACTTAAGCAGGAATGGAAGCTTTCCGATCCGGAATTGGCCACCCTACCGGATACATTGCCGTGCAGAATAAGCCCTTCCAAGCGAATATGGCGGCAATTTTTTAATAAAATGTTGCTTTGCTTCATATCCCTGTTTTTGATGTCGGGTGTGCCGTCCTTGAATTTGAGCGTTGCTCCGGATGAGCAGATGGCCAGATGATTCCGGTTTTCGATCGACAGCCCTTGGCTTGCGAGCGCGTAAAACGACCCGGTTGGAGGAACTAGCAGCGTGCCTCCTCCCGGCGGGATCGCATCGAGGGCGGCCTGAATCGCCGGCGCATCGTCCGTTGTCCCGTCCCCTGCGGCACCGAACCAGGCGACATTCACCGTCCCTACTTCGAGGATTCGTTTCAACCTTGCCCCGCTAGAGGAGACGATCACGGTTCCCGTATTATCCGGGGTTGCGGAATCGGCGGGGTCGTAATGAAAGTGTCCCTCTTTCCCGGAATCGCTCACGTAGTACACAACGTCCGGTTCGGGGGAGGTCATCGCTCTTAATTCGGCTATCGTAACGGCAACTAGGAGATTCATACTCAACAAGTCAGGTACACGCCGCCTGCCGTTAATTTCGTATACGCTATCGGTTACGCTGTGGCTATTGCCGTATGCGACATCGCTCCTTCCAAGCAGCCCCGCCGCAGCGATAGTCGCCCCCGCCGCCCCGATCGAGGCGAGCAGCCTTCTGCGGCTCCAACCGGGTTTGGTTTCGGCCTCCGCCTTCGCCAGTTTCGTCCCTCTCCCTTCGCCATCGTGTACCCGGCTTTGGTTATGGTTTTGGCTCTGGTTTTGGCTCTGGTTTTGGCTCTGGTTTTGGCTCTGGTTTTGGCTCTGGTTTTGGCTCTGGTTTTGGCTCTGGTTTTGGCTCTGGTTTTGGCTCTGGTTTTGGCTCTCGCTTCCGTTTCCGTTTTCCGTCATGTTCCAATCCTCCCTTATACGAATGATCGAATAACGCGGTACTACAGAGGTATTACAGCCATTATAACGAGCTCCGCCTTCCATTTCTTTGTTTTTTAGAACGGTGTTTTTGTTCTTTATCCCGAAAATTCCAGATCCGCCCAACTGGTAAAACCGGTTCTCCCGCTTGCTTCGGGTGCTTCCTGCTTTTGGACTTCTGGTGTTCGTTTTTTTGTGCTTTTGGGTTTTTGTGCTTTTGGGTTTTTGTGTTTTTGGGTTTTTGGGTTTTTGGAGTGTTGGGGTGTTGGGGTGTTGGGGTGTTGGGGTGTTGGGGTGTTGGGGTGTTGGGGTATTGGGCTGTTGGGGTATTGGGCTGTTGGGGTATTGGGCTGTTGGGGTATTGGGCTTTCCGGTTTACGGGTTTGCGGGTATTTTCGGCATATAGAGACGGGCAGATTGTCGAAGCAGCCATTCGCAATGAGTGGATCTAACAAAAAAAGGAGCGGCAAGATGGCCGACTCCTTCTTGGCGCGCCCCTGAAATTTCAGGAACGTTTTATTCCACTGTCCGCCCGCGGAGGCACATGATCCACTCCTCCGGGATGAAACGGATGGCATTTGCAAATGCGTTTGACCGCCAGCCAGCTGCCTTTGGCCGGTCCGTGCACCTCAATCGCTTCCAGCGCGTAGGCGGAGCAGGACGGGTAAAACCGGCATGTCGGTGGCTTCAGCGGCGATATCCATCTCCGGTAAAACCGGATCGGCAGTTGGAGCGATTTGCGCATCACGAGACGCCGTCTGCTCTCCGTCCGATATTGGTTCCGATCCGCGCTCAATGTCCCCGTCTCCTCTCCGGTTTTGCTTCGTAACCTAATAATGCCCGAAAAACGGATGGCGGTCAACGAAACCACAAAGGACGGTCACCCCGGATTCGTACCGGGAACCGCCCTTCGTTTCCAGCCTTATTTTTGCACTTCGTAAAATTTGTACAAGTCGTCAAGCAGCAGGTTGGCCGCCTTGACGCCACCGGCCGTATTCCAGATCGTATCGCTCACCTTAAAAGCCTTTTTGTTTTTGACGACATTTAAGTTGTTCCAGAGCGGGTCTTTGATCCATTCTTCTTCCATTTTGGAAGCTTTGCCGTCTCCCGTCTCATAAGTGAAGTAGAACAGCACGTCGCCTTCCATGTCCGGAATGCGTTCTTTTGTAACATCGTCCGCAAACGTTTCTTTATTTTGCTTCTCCGGACGGGCAATGCCGATCTGCTTGAAGATGATGCCGGCAAACGTATCGTTATAATAAATGCGGGCGGTCGCAGGCATGAAGCGGACGAGCGACACTTGCTGCTTCAGCTTGTCTCCCGCTTTTTTCTTCAAATCCTCGACGCGCTTGTCGAAGTCGGCGATCACTTTTTCGCCTTCGGCTTTTTTGTTCACTGCTTCGGCGTACAGCATGAAGTTATTTTTCCAGCTGCCTCGCAGATCGGTGGAATAAACGGTAGGAGCGATTTTGCTCAGCTGGTCGTATATTTTTTCGATCCGCATTTTGTTGCCGATGATCAGATCCGGTTTCAGAGCGGCGATCTCCTCGATATTCGGCTGGCTTTCGGTGCCGACGTTTTTGACGCCTTCCATCTCGGATTTGATATGATCGTACCAGGGTTCGCCAACCCACGATTTCACCGCTCCGACAGGTTTGACGCCAAGCGCCAGCAAAGCTTCCGTACCTTCATTGGTCAAGATGACGACTTTTTTCGGCGTAGCCGGAATCGGAGTTTCTCCCATCGCGTGTTTGACCGTATAACCGGCCGACGCTCCTCCTCCGCTGGCTGCTGAGCCGGTTCCAGCCGGATCCGCCGCTTTTTTATCCGAACAACCTGCGAGTGCGACAGCGGCGCCGATGACAGCTGTCAGTACGACGCTGCCGAGCCGTTTCTTATGAATCATATCCATTTCCCTCCGCATATATCGATTTGTACGATTCCGACCCCTGTAGTGATAATGATTATCATTAACAAAAACATATGATACACCCCAGCCCCCAGCTTGTCAACTAAAAAATGTTTCCTTTTTATCGGAAATCAGAGAAATTTAGTTGCTCCAAACGGTGAGAATGAATATCAAATTCATTGACAGAACTCCCGGTATCCCCTACACTGAACGATGTAGACTTTATGCGGTTCTTCCTATAGAAAGAGGCCATCTATGTCATCGCTAATCAGAAGCGTTAACGGCAAGCTGTTCGGGATTGCGGTTGCTCTTGTCTTGCTTGCTCTAGCAGTGTACGCAAGCATCGTATATGGAGTAATCAGCACGAACTGGCGGACGGCTGTCGACGCTTACTTTCATTTTAACGGTTCCAACGAACATATCGTCATCAAGGAGCATCGTGTCCCGCGCGCGCTTATCGCCGCGGCCGTAGGAGCGAGTCTCGGGATAGCCGGTGCGCTGCTGCAGGCGCTGACAAAAAATCCGCTGGCCGATCTGGGCCTGATGGGCATCAACTCGGGAGCGGGACTGGCGATCGTATGCGGCGTTACCTTTTTCTCGGTCAGCTCGTTAAGCGACTACACCTGGATCGCTTTCATCGGATCGGTTGCAAGCGGAATCGTCGTATACATCCTCGGCTCGGCGGGCAAGGACGGTTTGTCGCCGTTAAAGGTTACGCTGGCCGGGGCCGCCGTCACCGCACTGGCTTCGTCGATGATCCACGCGCTGCTCTTGATCGACAAACGCAATATGGAAGAAGTTCTGTTCTGGCTCGCCGGTTCCGTTCAAGGCCGCAAGTTGGAGCTACTGCTGGACGTGCTGCCTTTTATGGCCACCGCCTGGATCGGCGCGATAGCCGTATCCGGTCCCGTACATACGCTGCTGCTCGGCGACGAAGTCGCCAAAGGGCTCGGACAGCGTACGCTGCTTGTAAAAGCCGTTGCCGGACTGATCATTATGACCTTATGCGCCGCCTCGGTCGCCGTAGCCGGTCCGATCGCCTTCATCGGGCTCGTGACTCCTCATATTTGCCGGACCTTAATAGGAAACGATATTCGTTGGATCATTCCTTATTCCCCCTTTGTCGGAGCGATTCTGCTGATCGCGGCCGATATCGCCGGACGGTTCATCGCCATGCCGGGCGAGATGCCGATCGGTGTCATGACCGCTCTGGTCGGAACGCCGTTTTTCGTCTATGCGGCGCGTAAGGGGTGGTCGAAGCGATGAGCAAATACGTCACATTTCGCAGCAAAAAGCTCCGCGCTTCGGGGCTGTTGGATAAGAGAGCTTTGCTCGTTACGACTGTTCTGCTTGTGCTGGCCTTTGCCGTCGTTATTGTCAGCTCGGCGATCGGCTCGCTTAAAATAAACCCGTGGTCGGTCGTAAAAATATTTTTGGGGATGGGCGATGAAGCGGAAGCGACCGTCGTCCTGGAATTCCGACTGCCTCGAATATTAACCGCTCTGCTCGTAGGCATGCTGCTTGCCGCAGCCGGAGCCATCCTGCAAGGAATGATCCGCAATCCGCTCGCGTCCCCCGATATTATGGGCATTACCGGCGGAGCGTCGGCAGCGGCCGTACTGTTCATTACGCTGCTGCCGGCGGCCAGCATCGTGTACTTGCCTTTCACCGCTATGCTCGGGGCTGTAGCGGCGACTGCGATCATCTATATCCTCGCCTGGAAAAAAGGCGTATCCGCGATGCGGCTCGTTCTGGTAGGCATCGGGATCGAAGCAAGCATGAAGGCGTTAACGACGCTGCTGATCGTCAAAAGCCCGTTTTACTCGTCGAGCAAAGCGCTCACTTGGCTGACCGGTACCGTATACGGCTCCGGCTGGGGCAACGTCTGGACGCTGCTAATCTGGTCCGCAGTATTATTGCCGCTCGCCTTTGCGATGGGACGAACGCTGAATGTGATGCAGCTTGGGGATGATACGGCTTCCGGCGTCGGCAGTCGGGTCGGACGCGATCGTCTGCTCCTGCTCGCCCTGTGCGTAGGAACGGCCGGAGCGGCCGTTGCCGTCGGCGGAGCGATCGGTTTCGTCGCCCTGCTGGCGCCGCATATCGCGCGCAAGCTCGTCGGCCCTTCGTTCGGAGGACTGCTGCCGGCGTCCGCTTTGATCGGAGGGATCATCGTGACCGCCGCCGATCTGATCGGCCGAACCGCATTTGCGCCGCTCGATTTGCCTGTCGGCATCTTCACCTCCTTGATCGGAGCGCCGTTTTTCTTATACCTGTTGTACAAAAACCGCAACGCATAAAAACGGCTGCGAAATCATGTGCCTGCTATTTGTCAGCGTATGCTTGCCGGCTCTGACGAGCTGTACGCCAAACGGTATTTTTGCAATAGTCCCTAAGCTTGCTCACTTAACGAAACGGGAGGATATACGATGAAAGCCCTCGAAACGAACCGGTTAACGCTCTCGTACGGCGAGCAGCCGATTATCGAAAATCTCGACCTGACGATTCCGAAAGGACAAATTACGGTCCTCATCGGCGGTAACGGCTCCGGCAAATCGACCTTGCTCCGTTCGATGGCCCGGCTCTTAAAGCCGGATTCCGGAGCTGTCCTGCTGGACGGCGCGAATATCTCGTCGATGTCGACCAAGGAAGTGGCCCGGCAACTGTCGATATTGCCGCAAGGTCCTTCGGCGCCGGAAGGGTTGACCGTGCTCCAGCTCGTGAAGCAAGGGCGGTATCCGTATCAGTCGTGGCTGAAGACATGGTCTGAGGAAGACGAGCGGATGGTGAGGCGTGCGCTTAAGGCGACGGGGACCGAGGAGCTGGCGGAAAGAGCGGTGGATTCGCTGTCGGGCGGTCAGCGGCAGAGGGCGTGGATCGCAATGACGCTCGCCCAGGGGACAAGGACGATCCTGCTCGACGAACCGACGACGTATCTCGATTTGACCCACCAGATTGAAGTGCTCGACCTGCTGTTCGAGCTGAACGAGCTGGAGAACCGGACGATCGTCATGGTGCTTCACGATATTAATCTTGCCTGCCGTTATGCGCATCATATCGTGGCTGTGAAAGACAAGACCGTATACGCCTGCGGCAAGCCGGAGGAGATCGTCGACGAACAGCTGATCCGCCACGTGTTCGAGATGGAATGCCGAATCGTACCCGATCCGGAGTTCGGGACGCCGATGTGCATCCCGCTCGGCCGGGGACGCGATATCGGGAGGCGCAAGCAGGCTCATGCTACCGCTTGAAGCCGGACGGACCCGCGAAGCTCACGGGCAGTACGGCAATTGATCCTGGTTTACGAACCCGAGCCTCTTTTGCCAGCCATTTTCAAAGCTCAAAATCGCTTTTCCTCATAAACCAATACGCAAAAACGCCCCCATCTCACAAAAAGATCGGGGCGTTTCTCACATTCATTCTTCCATAATGAAGCCATTCGCGGACACAAAGCCGCAAGATCAGAAATAAATCTCTTTACCCTGCTCCGCGGATTCGTAAATCCCGCACAAAATCTTCATCATCTCGACCCCGTCGTCGACGGAGCTGTCCGGCGTCGTGCCGTTCAGGCAGCAGGAGACGAAATGATTGATTTGATTTTGGAACGCTTCGGTTACGTTCAGCTTGAGCGAGTTGACTTGAGGGGTCACATTTAGGATCGTATCATATTTCTCGGTTACGATCGTGATCTCCGGCTCGATTTCGGCTCCGCCCTTCTCGCCGAACAGACGAACCGACACTTCGTTTTCCTTCGCGTGCAGCGAGAAGCTGACGTCAACCATCAGCGAAGCGCCGTTCTCAAACCGTACGATCGCGTTCGCCATATCCTCGACCGTATTTTTGCTGGCATCGTAATCGGCCGCCTTGTAGAAGTTCAAATTTTGGACGTTGGCGCGGTTGCCGAGCTTGTAATACGTATTGCCGCTGACCGACTTCACTTTCGGACGGCCCATCAAGTACCAGCACAGGTCGATCATATGCACGCCGAGATCGATCAGCGGACCGCCGCCGGAGCGGGACTTGTCCGCGAACCAGCCGCCCGGATTGCCGAGACGGCGGATGCACGACGCCTTCGCATAATAAATCTCGCCGAAGTCGCCGTTGTCGATAAACTGCTTCAGCATTTGCGTATTGGCCCCATGGCGGCGGACATAGCCGACCTGAACCTGCTTGCCCGTACGGCGTACCGCCTCCTGGACGCGCAAAGCCTCCTCCACCGTCGTGCTGAGCGGTTTCTCCACCAGCACATGCTTGCCTGCATTCAGCGCCGCAACGGCCAAATCGGCATGCGTATTGTTCCAGGTACAGATGCTGACCGCTTCCAGCTCGGTGTCGGCCATCATCTCCGCAATATTCGTGTAGACCCGGGCGAACCCGTATTTGTCAGCCAACGCTCTTGCCCGCTGCTCATTCAGATCACATACGGCGTGCATCACGATGTCCGGGTTGTTTTTGTAAGAACCCATATGCAGTTCGGAGATCGATCCGGCGCCGATAACGCCCACTTTCAGCTTGCTCATCTCGAAGAATCCCTCGCTTTATCCGATTGTCTTTTAGAGGTTGTTCAAAAAGTCCGATTTTGATCACGAAGCCGATCTGGAAGCGTACTCGACATCGAATATGGAACTCAGCCGGAACTTACGGTGCTCGCGTAGCTCCACTACGCTCCGCTCCTCATTTCCTTGCTTCATCCCATCTTCTCGGTGCTGAAAACCGGACTTTTTGAACTCGCACTTTTACCCTTTTCTAGGATAAAGGAGAGGGGCGGGATAGACAACCTTTATTTTCGCCGTTATTACAAGTAACCGAGTATAACTCCGGCCGTCTCTTCGATCGCCTTATCCGTGACGTCGATGATCGGGCAGCCGATCCGTTTCATAATATCGTGAGCATATTCGAGTTCTTCCGATATGCGCTGCAGCGTTGCGTATTTGGCTCCGTACGGAAGTCCGACGGCGCGCAGCCGCTCGGTGCGGATCTTGAGCAGCTGCTCGGCGTCCATCGTGAGTCCGACCACCCGGTTGCCGGGCAGCTGCAACAACTGCTGAGGCGGCTTCACTTCCGGCACGAGCGGAAAATTGCCCACCTTATAGCCTTTATGAGCCAAAAAGATACTGAGCGGCGTCTTGGACGTTCTGGACACCCCGATCAGCACGATATTCGCCTGCAGCAGCATGTTCGAATCCCGGCCGTCGTCGCACTTCACGGCAAACTCGATCGCTTCGACCCGGCGGAAATAAGCGTCGTCCATCTCATGCAGCAGACCCGGCTTCCGCTTCGGCGAATCGTTGAACGTATCGATAAACGCCTGCATCATCGGTCCCATAATATCGACGGCCCGCACACCGAGCCGGATCGATTCTTCCTTCATCATCTCGCGCAGCTCCGGCTGGACGAGCGTGAAGGCGACGAAACCGCCGCTGCCCGCCGCCTCCTCCATCAGCAGACGAATCTCGTCTTCGTTGCGGATATGCCCTACCCGCTTGATCTTTACCTGGTGCGCGTCAAACTGGCGAATCGTCGCTCTCACTACCGCTTCCGCCGTCTCACCAACCGCATCCGAGCAAATGTATATGACCTGTTGGCGTTCTCCGGTCATCTCTGCTCCTCCTATCTGTTACGTTTCCACCGTACCGGTCCAGCCGATCAGCAGCTTGGTCATCGTCGTCTTGGTGATGCGGCCGATTACTTCCCATTTGCCGGCATCGTCCGGATGGCGGACGACGACAGGCAGGCTGTCCACCTGATGATCGATCATTTTACGCCCGGCTTCGATGACCGTCTCCTCGGGAGAGGCGGTCACGACGTTCGGATGACGCGTCATCACGAGACTGACCGGCATCGTGGAAGCACCCGGATTGCCAAGCGTCACTTTGAGCAAATCTTTTCTGGAGATTACCCCGAGCAGCGCGCTCGATTCGTCGGCCACGATCAGAGAGCCCACGTTCTCCATAAATAACGTCACGACCGCATCGTTCACGGTAGCCGATTCGCGGATGATGACCGGCAGCGACTGCACGTCCTTCACTTTCAGCTCCGCGGCGTCCGGCGTTCCGCTCGCTTCGCGGGAGGACGCTTGTCCCGGGAAATAGCCGACCTTCGGCTTCGCGTCCAGCGTCCCGAGCATGACGAGAAGGGCCAGGTCGGAACGGATCGTCGGCCGGCTCAGCTTGAGCATTTCGGCGATCTGCTCGCCGGTAATCGGCGCGTGCTGGCGCACGAGCCGGACAATCTCCATCTGGCGCTGAGATAATTGCATAACAGCCCTCCTTCGAACGGAAAGCCGAAAGCGCAAGCTTTCGGCTCATCCGAAATCCCTATCTCTTATGTTAGCTTGGAATCGGGACAAATGCCACTGTCGTGCGGCAACTTTTTGCAACTCCCCCGTATCAAGGCGGAGCAATCCGGTCTTATCTGCCCGCCGCAACCGCTATGCGCGCGGCCGCCGGCTGCCGCTCCACCGGCCCTAGAGCGAGCCGCGCCTGAGCGGCGGCGATGCGGGCGAGCGGAATCCGGTAAGGTGAACAGCTCACATAATCGAGCCCGGCCTGATGGCAGAAAAAGATCGACTCCGGATCGCCGCCATGTTCTCCGCATACGCCTGTCTTCAAATCGCCGCGTACCGCTTTCCCTTGTTCCAGCGCCCATTCGATCAACTGGCCGACGCCGTCGCGGTCGAGCGTCTGGAACGGGTTTGCCGGGAGCAGCTTATGATCGACGTAGTGGGTCAAAAACTTGCCTTCCGCATCGTCCCGGCTGCAGCCGTACGTCATCTGCGTCAAATCGTTCGTGCCGAACGAGAAGAAATCGGCGCACTCGGCGATTTGCGCGGCGGTCAGAGCGGCCCGGGGCACTTCGATCATCGTGCCTACCTTGTACGGGCAGCGGCTTAACAGCTCGCCCAGTACGTTTTCCGCTGTTTGTTCGATACGCCCCCGCAAAAACCGGAGCTCGTTCACATGGCCGACAAGCGGAACCATCACTTCGGGCCCTACGTGCACGCCTTCCCGGATACATACCGCAGCGGCGCGGAACACCGCTTCCGTCTGCATATCGTAAATTTCCGGGAACAAGACGCCAAGCCGGCAGCCGCGCTGACCGAGCATCGGATTCGCCTCGTGCAGCGACTTCACCTTGCGGAGCATCGTCTCCAGCTCCGCCGCCTGGCTGCGCAGCTCTCCGGACGGATCGCCGCCGCTGCGGATGTCGGCCGCCAGCTCCGCAGCGCGAGCCCGAAGCTCATCGGCGTTCGGCAGAAACTCGTGCAGCGGCGGATCGAGCAGCCGGATCGTAACCGGCAAGCCGTCCATCGCGCGGAACATCCCCTCGAAGTCTTCCTGCTGCATCGGCAGCAGCTTCACAAGCGCCGCTTCCCGCTCCTCCTTCGTCTCCGCAAGAATCATCTCGCGGACGGCAGGCAGCCGCTCCGGCGCCAGGAACATATGCTCGGTTCGGCACAGGCCGATCCCTTCCGCGCCGAATTCGCGGGCTTTCGCCGCATCGGCAGGATTGTCCGCATTCGCCGCGACGCGAAGCGTCCGGATGCCGTCCGCCCATTCGAGCAGACGGGACAGCTCCGCCGACATCTCTCCCGCCCTCAGCGGCACCTCGCCGCGGATCACGCGTCCCGTAGAGCCGTCGATCGATATCGGATCGCCTTCGCGAATAATCGTCTCACCTGCGCGAAGCTCGCGCGTATCCGCGTCGATCCGGACTTCCTCGCATCCGCATACGCAAGGCTTGCCCATACCGCGGGCGACAACGGCGGCGTGACTCGTCATCCCGCCGCGGCTCGTAAGTACCCCCTCGGCTGCCAGCACCCCGTGAATATCTTCCGGGGTCGTCTCCGACCGGATCAGAATAACCCGGCGGCCGGCCTTGGCTTTCTCCTCCGCCGTATCCGCATCGAATACCGCTTCCCCCGTCGCCGCGCCCGGCGAAGCGGGAAGCCCTACGGCCAATACGTCGAGCACGGCATCGGCCGGTATTGCCGGATGAAGCAGCTGGTCGAGATGTCCGATCTCGATCCGGGCTATCGCTTCTTCCTTGGTCAAGATCCCCTCGTCGACCAGATCGACGCCGATCTTCATCGCCGCCTGCGCGGAACGTTTGCCCGTGCGCGTCTGCAGCAGGTACAACGTGCCGTGCTCAACCGTAAACTCGATGTCCTGCATATCGCGGTAATGCCGCTCCAGCCGCTCCGCAGTATGCTTCAGACTGGCGAATACATCCGGCATATCCCGCTCCAATTCGGCGATCGGCAGCGGCGTACGGACGCCCGCGACGACGTCTTCGCCCTGCGCGTTCGTCAAGTATTCGCCGTACAGCCGCTTCTCTCCCGTAGAAGGATCGCGGGTAAAAACGACGCCGGTTCCGCAATCGTCCCCTTTGTTGCCGAATACCATCGCCTGAATGTTAACCGCCGTCCCCTGCTCGTCGGGAATCCGGTTTACTTTGCGATAGACGCGGGCGCGGGAGTTGTTCCAGGAACGGAATACCGCTTCCACCGCCAGCTGCAGCTGCTCGTCGACCGATTGCGGGAACGGCTTGCCGCTTTTGGAAGCGATCAGCTCCTTATAGCGGTCCACCAGCTGTTTCCAGCCTTCGGCGCTGACGTCCCGGTCGTGCTCCACGCCGCAGCTCGTTTTCGTCTCATGCAGCAGCTTCTCGAAACGGATCGGCTCGATGCCGAATACCACGTTGCCGAACATCTGGACCAGCCTGCGGTAGCAGTCGTACGCGAAGCGCGGATTTTGTGTGGCTTCCGCCACTCCGCGTACCGTAACGTCGTTTAGACCGACATTAAGGATCGTATCCATCATGCCGGGCATGGACGACACGGAACCGGATCGAACCGAGACGAGCAGCGGACGTGCAGCGTCGCCGAACTGTTTATTCTGCTTCTTCTCCAGCTCGCGCAGGGCAACGTTCACTTCGTCCATCAGCCCGGCCGGCAGCTGTTCGCCGGAAGCATAATAGTCACGGCAAGCCTGAGTCGTTATCGTAAATCCGGGAGGCACCGGAAGCCCGGCCCGGGTCATCTCGGCCAAGTTCGCTCCTTTGCCGCCCAGCTCCATCTTCATTCCCGCATGTCCTTGCTCGAACGATTGTACCAGTCCGTTTCCGTTAATCATGTTCGATATCCCCCTGTCGCTTTCCGTTCCGGCAAGAATCCTCGCGGCAGCAGCCGTACAGCACCGTCACCTTTTCGGTTTCCACTTCGTCAATCCAACGGCCGCAATGCTGACATACGATAAGACCTAACTTAACGCTTTGACCGATCGGTTTCATGCCGGATCGCCTCCATATTCGAATAGTTCGTCATTATTAAAATGCCACATGCGAATTCCTCATATAATACATACCATAAAATTATTTATGACACAATATATATTTTGCGCAAAATCCAAAAATGTTTCGCCGGCTTCCTTTGACATCGGGTCGATAAAGCGGTGAAAAACCTAGGAAACAAGACACATTCGTCTAATTTTGTCGAACGGGAAACCGGAACCGACAGTCCGGAATCTGCATATTCCGAATGACCTCTAATATATATGACGTCACATTATATTTGATGACGTTTTCACGTCAAGCAGCGAAGAACTTCTAAGGGCGAACACACATATTTATACATAATAAGTGCGTGTTCAAAAAGTCCGGTTTTCAGCACGAGAAGATGGGATGAAGCCTGGAAATGAAGAGCGGAGCGCAGTGGAGAGCTTTTGTGAGCACCGGAAGTTCCGGCTGAATTCCATATTCGATATCGAGCAGGCTTCCTGATCGGCTTCGTGATCAAAAGTGGACTTTTTGAACAACCTCGATAAGGGTGTAGATCAGAAAGGAGCGAGGACGCTTGAACAAGGAAAAAGAATGGCGAGGACCATCCCGCAGCGGGGACCAAGACTTTGACTGGAGGAAGTTCGAGAGGCTGTTCGACGATTTGTTCCCGAACGCGATACCGGGAATGGGTACGGAAACGGCTTCCCGGATCGGACGGTTCGTGCGGGGGGTTGTGGATCTGGCGGTTCCCGATCCGAAAAAACCGGAGGCGGCCGTTCCGCCCGAGGCGCGAACCCAATCCTCCGGCCTGCTGAGGCCCGAAATAACCGAAACGGGGAAATACGTAAAAGTCCGGATTCGGATACCGGACTACGTAGATGCCCGCAAGCTGCAATTGTTCGTGAACGGACAATATTTAAAAATCGAAGGCCCGATGGGCAACAAGCAGATCGTACGACTGCCTGCGATGGTAGGGTTAAAATCCGGGCAGGCTTCCTACGACAACGGCATCGTGCAGATCCGGCTGCGCAAACGGTTGACTCCGTCCTACCGGGAAATGTACATTCAATACCCCTAAGCCGGAACCGCCAGCGCCGCTAACCGAGCGGACGAACGCTTATTACCCGTATCCGTACGTCATATTTCCCAGTTATGCCATTCCCGCTTCCGCTTTTCGTTATACGTGAGCCAGTGCAGCGTCTTGTCGTACAGCTCCCGCTTGCTTTCCCCGGTCGAATACGTGTGATCGGCCTGAAAAATCAGCTCCATATCGCATTGCCCGTACGAACGCATCCAGAACAGCTTCTGGTATAACGAGCAATAGTCGGCCGGAATGGTCTGGTCGGATGTACCGTGGGCCAGGAAGACGTCTCCGGTAAATTTGCGGATTTGGGCGAACGGCTGCTGGGCGGACAACGATTCGAAAAAGGCGGGACGAAGCGTGTAGCCCATATGATCGGACGATCCGTACCGGACCGCGTCGTCATACGACTGCTGCCCGACGATCCGCAATATATCGTTGAAAGGATGAGCGACTGCCGACCACATCACCAGCGTCTTGACGCGCCGGTCCAGAGCGGCCGTAAGCAAGGCGGCCGCTCCTCCCAGACTGTGGCCAAGTAGAATGACCCGGTTCACGTCGACATAATCGATGCCCAGCGCATAATCGAGGACGACGCGGGTTTGATCGATCATCGAATCGAGTCCGTTCTCCCCGTATTCGCCGGTGCTTTCGCCGCATCCCGCATAATCGAACCGGAGCACCATATAGCCGGCCTCCGCGAACTTGCGCGAAGCGCCCACGAACAGGCGGTCGACTCCGATTCTGCTGCCGATAAAGCCGTGGCAGATGACGATGAGCGGACGTTGTCCGCCCTCGCTGCACTTGGACTCGCCGGCCGCAGCCGGGTAGTGCAAAGTCGCCTTCAGCTCAATCGAACCGTATTGAATCGTAATCGCCCGTTCCATCGCAAATCGTCTCCTTCTGGCGGTGTTCCCTACTGCGCTTCGTCTACCGCTTTATTGTATATTTGTATAATTCTTTTAATTCCTATATGTTTACTATGTTATAGAACATACCATCCGGTTGTGAACCTGTCAAGCAAAACATTCGAAAGATAAGCTCCCGAACCGAACCGGACCGAATCGATTACCAATAAAATACGCCGATTGCGTTTCAGCCTCCGACTATCTCGTCAAGCTTGCCGCGCAGCGTGTCCTCAATGCTTTCCTCAAACCTTCCGGGCATATAAAAATAATAAGTCGACAGCAACGGCTCGTATCCGCCGCACCGGATCTGTTCCCTCGTCGGCACATACCCGATCATGCCGTTCGAATAAGGGACAGGCCATACGCTGCCGGACGATATTTCCTTAATATACAACCCGTACTCGACGACCACTTCCGCATTCATCGTGAGGATGGCGAATCCGTCCGCAATGTCGAGCCGGTTCATTTCCAATACGAGTTCTGTCGCCCTAGTATCCCCCCGGCTCAGCATCTCAACCGCCCATTCGTCGTATGGCTGCTGCCGCTTCCCGGCAATCGCCTCCAGCTCCTCCTTGGACTCGAGCGGCTTCAGCGGTAAGGGTACGCTGTAGGAACATCCCTGCAGGAGAACCGGCTTCACCCCGCTCATCCGGCTGTTCAGAACCGCGCTTGCAGCGTCCGCAAACTTCATCCCGAAATACCGGATCTGGTCGTAGTCGTCCGTCAATGCCGCCGGAGCGCTTGACTTGAATATATTGATATCCCCGCAAGTTCCCTGCAGGTAGAGACATAACGCTCCGTCCCCGAGACGTCTCTCCATCTCCTCCGCCGCTGTCCCTGTGAATTCGGAAGATACGTAGTTCTGATGCGCCGTGACCGGATGGCAGGCGTAATGAACGATTATGGCTTTATCCGTGCCAGCCCGTGTCCGGAAACGGATAACGGAAAGCTCCGGGTCCATCAGCCCGTCCGGGTATTCCCCGCCGAACGCCTGGCCGTCCGCATAACGGCGCCGCTGTACGCCGATCCGGCACTCGCCCGCTCCGCGCTCGATCGTAACCGGTTCAACGTTCGCCGCAGCCGCTTCGACCGCCTCCATCACCTTATCCTCCAAATACCCGACATATCCGGCGTCCGCCGCACCGAGCAGACGGTGAAATCCGAAGCCAGTCTGAGGGCCGGAATGGCTGTGCGTGCCGTGCAGCACGACCGTTTCCTTCTCGAGTCCCCATCTTTCCTTAAGCTTCGCTAACAAGCCGGGAACCCGGTCCGAGCCCCACCACAGCAAATCCGCCGATACGAGAAGCGCCGTGCGGACAGCTCCGCCTTCCCCGGGCTGGCGCATATAAACCGCTCTTAAATAAATCCGGCTTCGAATCCCTTCATACGGCGCATTGCCTCTGACGGCAAAACCGGCGAGGGGCACCGGCATCTCCGGCGTAATATCCACTTTCGCGCATCCGACTTCCACGATCATCCCGATCATCCTTTCTCATTACCCGAATCTCGAATTCTATGTTACAGGAACGGGCCGCTAGCCGCATGCCAATACCGGAGACAGTCTGGACATTTTTTGCTGACATGACCGTATCGGCAAAGGAGAAGTCCATCGCGGCAATGGCACACCTACATTCGATTCTATATAGTAGATGATGCACGATCGATATACGGCTTGTTTTACTATCTACGGGAGTAAGAAAGGAGGCGCTAAACAAAAACAGAAGCAAAAGCAAAGACCGAGCAGCCCTACTGAAGAAGCTTCGCTTTCTTCGATCAGGTGAAACGAAAGTTGATTGGATCGGAGTCCGAAAGTCGCAAGGCCATCATTTCGTCTCGAACGGGAGTGACCATGGTGACAAGGAGAAAGATTGCGGCAGGTATACTGATGCTAGTTGCGGCGTCGTTCCTTTTTTACAGCCTGGCATTGGCGGAAGGAAACGCTTGGCTGAACAAAACGAACGGCAACGGAAAAAAGGTGCTGGCCCATAACGGCAATGTGATGTACAGCGTGTACGTCAGCGAGTCGGCGGACGCCATCGTGAAGCATGCGGCGCAAGAGCTCGCGGATTATTTGACACAGGTATCCGGAGCGCCGTTCGATCTTACGATCAGCGACGGGACCCCAATCGGCCCCGCCTTTCTCGTGGGACAACACCCCGCGGCGGACAGCTTTGCGCTGCAGGGGAATCATGCCGAGCCGCTCGGAGAAGACGGATTTATCATTCAATCAGCCGGACCTTATATTCAAATTATCGGAAGCAGCTCGCGCGGGACGATGAACGGTGTCAATTACTTTCTGGATCGCTATGTCGGCGTGAAGTGGTTTTCCCCGACATACACGTTCATTCCCGATAAGCCCAAATTGAAAGTATCCGTTGGCTATGACGTGCAGATTCCACGTTTCCAATACCGTGAAATGTTTGTAAACGACGGCAATAACGAGCAGTTCCGGGCGCACAATCTGTTGAACGGGAAGTCGCATTACCGCACGCAGACTCCATCCGCCGCCGGTCTCAACAGCTGGTCCGATTACGTGCCGACCGGGGTTCATAATTTTCATGCGCTTGTCACGGATTCGGTCTATCATTCTGGAGGACAGGTGCTGGCTATGGACGAGGAGGTGCGCCGTATCGCCGCCCAAGCTTTAGTATCGAGAATCGGACATCGGCAAGCGAACGGACTCGACCCGTCCTACGGCTTCAGCCAGCAGGATGCGGCGTGGGTCCCCGATCCGGCGAGCCGATCGTTTGCGGACGCGCACGGCGGCACGCTGGCCGCTCCTATCCTGGATATGGTGGGCGATGTGGCGAGCCGGGTCCGGACGCAAATACCCGATGCCCGCATCGGCACGCTGGCTTATCAGTTCAGTTATCCCGCGCCGACAGGCTTGACACTTCCGGACAATGTAGTAGTGACGCTTGCCCCCATAGACAAAGATCACGGGAAATCGCTGGATGGTGCCGGGAATGAACGGGACGGACAACAAATCGCAAAATGGGCTGCCCTTTCGGATCAACTTGTCTTTTGGGATTATTTGACCAACTTCAGCGGAGGCGGCTACCTGCAGCCTTATCCGAATCTGTACGCCATGGCGGATACGATCCAATTTCTCGCGTTATCCCCTGCCGTTAAAGGGTATTTCGGTCAACAGACCGGCGGCGCCCGCGGACCGGTCGGCGTCGGGTTCGACGAGCTGCGCACGTGGGTCGGAGCGAGATTGCTGTGGAACCCGGATGAGGACGTGAATGCATTAATCGAAGAATTTATAAACGGTTACTACGGTGCCGCTTCTTCGTCTGTCAGTGAATACATCGAGGCGATACATCAGTCGCTGGAGGATAGCGGCGCATCGCTGACGACCTCTACACCGATCTCTTCGCCCTATCTATCCTTCGATACGATGCACCAGGCGGACGGACTGTTCGAGCAAGCGGAAGCCGCCGCTGCCGGAGATCCGGCCCTTCTGGATCGGGTGCGGAGAATGCGAATCGGCGTCGATCTGATCATCCTGCACAGACGCGCCGAATTTGCCCAAGAAGCGGGCGAGCGCAATATCGTCTGGAATCTCGACACCACGAATAGACTGCAAAGGTTCAAAAGCCTCACGCAAAACATGCAGAGCTTTCGGATTGAAAACGGCGAACTTGCGCAGCTGTATCAGCTGTTGGAGGTGGAGCGTTCTTCGTCCCCCATCCCGGATATCGTGCAAAATTTGCCGGATGAGGATTGGATCGAGCTGCAAGATTACGATTTCCGGCTGCATGCCGGTGCGGCCGTAGTGCAGGATGTGAAAGCGTCCGATCAGGCTGCCGCCCGTCTGAGCGGCAGCTCGACGGCTTGGGGCATCCAGATGAACCACACGAATCTCCCGCGCGAGGGCAGATGGAAGCTGTACGCCTATGTGAGAGTGGACCCCGGCAGCGGCTCGTCCGGAGCCGGAGCTTTCCGGTTCGGCCTATATCCGTCGCAGCCCGCGCCTGTCGGCGTAACGTTCGGCGAAGTATCGGACGGTGAATACCACGCGATCGAGATGCCATGGGTGTATAAGTTCAATCCCGAATTGTCCGTTCACTATTTATGGTTCCAGCCTGCCGCTTCCGGCGCCATTCACAACCTGTACGTCGACCGTATCGTCGCTGTACGGGAGAAGCCGCCTGCGGCGTACAATCCCGGCTTTGAGACGATAGCCCCGGGCGGACCGTACCCCGACGGCTGGCAGACGGCGGGAGGCGTATGGGACTCCGGCACGGCGCACGGCGGCAGCCGGTCGATTCGGCTGGACCCGGAACCGGCAAACGCCTTTCATGTCATCTATACCGGAGCTACTAAATGGATTCCGGTCGTACCGGGCCAGAAGTATCAGGTAAAAGGCTGGATCAAAAACAACTCGACGAATGGCAACGTATCGCTCGGTGTCAGGCAGATCAACGCTTCGAACGGCAGCATCAGTTATTCGTGGCACCCCGGCGCGTTGCCGTCTTCCGACTGGACGCCGTACACAGTAACGTTTACGGCCGCTCCGACGGCGCGTTACGTGTCGATCTATTTCAAGTCGGACCAGCAAACCGACGGTCCCGCCTGGCTGGACGACGTTTCGATCGAAGAAGTGCCCTGACCCGTCTGAAAAATCAGTTGATCCTGGATCATTCAAGGCTCCGCTTTTAGCGGAGCTTTTGCTTTGTACGTCACGCCCGGAAACGGCAAAAACGGCCGGGGACACTTGCCTCGTCCCGCAGCCGTTCGCTTGCCAATCGAATCCTATCAGTCGGATTTAAACGTAACCTTTTTGCCGAGTGCCGCCGTTACTTGCTCGGCATACGAATCGAAGATCGCCTTCGCTTTATATTTATTCAACAGCTCGTCGAGATATTTCGGCCAGTTGGACGAATCTTTCTCTTCGAACAGCAGCTTCACTTGTAGTGCGCGCATTTCTTTGCGGTACGCGCCGATATCGAGACCTGTCGGAGGAGCGACGTTCGTACCGAGCGTGTAGAATTTGAGTTTCTTGAACACTTCCAGAATCGCCCGGTCATGATCCGTTTCTCGCGGATCGATGATCTCCAGGCCGATTGCGGCCGGGTTTTTCACGTTATAAGAGAACACCCCGCCCCAAATTTCCGTAAAGTTGCCGTTGGCGATAATGTCTTTTTGGATCGCATCCGGAATCAGCTCAATTTTGCCGCCGTTCTTTTTGTAGTGGACATTTTCTTTACCGACGTTAGCGAGCAGCCAGCCTTCCGGGCTTGCGAGCCAGTCGAGAATCTCGATCGAACGCTGGATTTTCGCTTCCGAAGTTTTTACGTTGAACATAAACGGAACGCCCGGCAGCGGCGAATACGAGACCGGAACGTCGCCGGCGATATGGAACGCTTCGAACTTCGCGTCTTTGTTGCCTGTAATCTCTTGGGTTTTCTTCTGGACGCTGTTGTTCGAGTTGTCGAACGCAATATCCCGGACGCCGCTGAAGAAAATACCGACCTTGCCCTGCTGAACTTTGTTCGTCACATCGCCGCCCTTATTCAGGAACCAGTCCGGATCGATAACTTTCAAATCAAGCGTTTTGCGGATATCGTCCAATACTTTGGCTGTTCTCAGGTTCGTTCCGCTGTCGATGAAATTGTTATCCTTGTCGATGAAGAAGCCTGGGGTCATGCCGTTTTTGAACCATTCCGGAAGGTCGTTCGGAATCGTCGTTCCGCTGCCTGCAGTCGAGAAGCCGTACGTATCGTTTTTGCCGTTGCCGTCCGGATCGTTAAATGTGAACGCCTTCATAACGGCGATCATTTCGTCGTAGTTGGTCGGAACTTTCAGCTTCAGGTTCGGATCTTTTTTGTTGAGCGCATCGATCCAGTCTTTACGCACATAGTAGACGCCGTAATAATCTTTAGGGAATGGAACCGGCGCGCGCTTAAATACGTTCTGAACCTGATAACGCTTTAATTCTTCCGCAGTTACCCACTTGAAATAGTTCGGCATCTTCTCAGGCGTAACATACTTCGAGAGGTCGGCAACCGCACCGTCGATAATGTAACCGTTCGACTTGGCGCCGTCGGCATGGAACATATCGGGAGCGTTGCCTCCTGCCAGGAGCAGGTTCAGCTTGTTGGAGAATTCTTCGCCCATGGCCATATAATCGAGCTTCAGCTCAACGTTAAACTTCTCTTCGATCGTTTTCTTAATAAAGTCTTTGTCCCCGGACGGCAAGTTGGAGTTGTTTGTCAGCGCTGCCGTCATCCAGTACAAGGAAAGCTTTTCTTTCTTCTGCTCGCCCCCCGGTGTCGCACCCGGATCGGCTGCCGGTTTGTTGTCCGTTTTGCCGCAAGCGCTCAGCACAAGTGCGGACGCAATCGATATTGCCGCTAGTTGTCTAAGTTGTTTTTTCAATGTCTGTTGACCTCCCGTAATGTCGAGTGTGAATGTGCAGTGCTTTGTAAAGCCGAATTTGAAACCCCTTTCTGCAATCGCTTCCAAGCTGCTTAAAAATAATGGCCCGGACTTTCAATCTCGTACTTTTGTCATCATTTGAATCTGTATAATACATGTACATAATACAACTAAAATACCGGTTTGTGAAGAGGGGGTCCTAAAAAATATGCTTCCATTTTCGTTAGCGTATTTCATCGACGGCATGCAAAACCGTACTTCCAGCCGGCCTCGTGTCAGGTTGTTGTCAGATTTCACTTCATCCAAATCCGCTTATTTATGGGAAAAAGACTTAACGTCTCTTACTTGTAGCGGAGCAGCGGCGGACAAATTTCTGTTATCGAAAAAAGACGGAAGAAGCAACAACCCGTTATCGATCGATCCTAACTTAATCGCGCGGATAAGGGAATATCTTCTTCCGTCCATAGACAGACAGTAAATCGTTATTATCGTATGAAACCGGCGCTCTGCGGATAACCTACGTAACGTAATGCAGTTACATGATTAATTATTCAACCAACGGCTCGGCTGTGTCCCCCGCCCCGTAACCGCCTGCCCAAAGAACGGAGCGCAAGCGCTAACCTACACATTCTCCAAAACCGCAGCTTCCCTGTCCTCCGACCATTTGAGCCCGGCATCAACCACCATCTCTGCTGTATCGATTACACGGCATGCATACCCCCATTCGTTATCGTACCAGGCGAGCAGCTTGAGCTGCCGTCCGGCCGCAGACAACGATAACCCGTCGATGGTAGCCGATTTGTCGCACCCTACGTAATCTGTGGAAACCAGCGGCTCCTCGCTCCAGCCTACATACCGGGAATATAGCGGACTCATGCAAGCGGAACGCAATCTGGCGGTCGCGTACTCCGTGCTTATCTCTTCTCCCAAATCCAGCGTCATATCGCACAACGATACGTTCGGCACCGGGACGCGCAGCGACACGCCCTCAACGACCGGCGCCAGATGAGGCAATACGCCGGCCAGCGCTTTGCCGATGCCCGTCGTCGTCGGAACGATCGATTGCGTACAGGAACGGGCGCGCCGCAAATCTTTGTGGGGATTGTCAAGATGATTCTGGTCGTTCGTATACGCATGAACAGTCGTCACCCAGGCACGTTTAACGCCGAACATTTCGTGAACGATGCGGAGCACGGGCGCCACGCAATTTGTCGTGCAGGAGGCGGCGGATATCAGCTTATGCCGGTCCGGGTCATAGCTGCGGTCGTTTACTCCCATGACTACAGTCAGATCGAGTCCGGAACCCGGTGCGGTAACGATTACGTTTTGCGCTCCACCCGCCAGATGTTTCGACGCTCCCGCGGCATCGTTGAATTTGCCGGTGGCATCCAGCACCAGATCGACCCCGCAGTCGTTCCAAGGAATAAGCTGCGGATCGCGCTCGGATAAAAGACGCACCGTATAGCCATTGATCACCAGATTGCCGTCTTCCGTACGAATGTCCGCATCCCAGCGGCCGTGAACTGAATCATACTTGAGCAAATGCGCAACCGAGTCGGCCGGATGCAGCACATTGATGGCCCGGATATTCAATTTCCCTTCCATAAAAGCCCGCCGGACGAGCAACCTCCCGATTCTTCCCATTCCGTTAATTCCGATCCCCACTGTCATACCGATTCCTCCCCTACTAATGTTGTTTATATAATACGTACTATACCATAAAATATGTCGTTTTAAATAGGTATTTTATTAATTAGTACATACTAATTATTGAGAATATTGCATATTGAACCCTCTTTTTCTGATGAACAACGCTTATAACGTGCAGCCGGAGAGAACATCCGACGATGATCGGGTATTGCCGACATTCCCGTGAATGCATCGAAGAATACGGCTGTTTTGCTCCAGCCGCCGCCCCATCCGCATTTGCATCCGCAGTCGTGCAGCCGATTCAAGGCATGTCTTTGCAAAAAACGGCTCCAGACGGTGCCTGTGACGCCTCTTAGCGGAAGTTTTACTTCCGTTATTTATTGTGCGAAGCAGAAAATCGATGTTTAGCGGAACAATTAGTTCCGTTATTTCCAGTGCAACCGGCCATTTCACCTTAAAAATCCGAAATAGCGGAAACCAGACTTCCGTTATAGCCCAACAAATAGGCCTGTTACGGGAATAACGGAAACCGCGCTTCCGCTACATAATCGGTGACCATTGATTCCGGCGCACACCACGCTGCTGCTCCCGTTGCTTGGTGGATCGATGATGACCACGGTTCTATCTGATCTTACTTACCACCTTAAACGGCAAAAACCCCGTCTCCAAGGAAACGGGGTAGATTGGGTACTGCTTATAAAGATAACCAAACCAAAATCAATACCGGCCATCACTGCACCGCATCGCTCAAGAACGTACCGACTGCAAAAATCCGGACGGCACGCGATAGAGAGCCTCTTCTACGGCGAACGCCAGATCGCCTGTCGCTGTATACGTTGCCGCCCTGACGGAGCCGGGCAGCTCGACGGTCCGGATAACGACAGCGCTGTGCGGGTCGATGAAGAGCAGCCTGCTGCCGCAAAACGCGGCCAGCAAATCCGGACCGGCGGCCGTCATCCAGCTGCATCCCCCCTCGACGGGGATCGATTGCTCGAATCGGAACCGGGCCCGATCGAATACGAGAATCGCGCTGCCCGCTTTGACAAATACTTTGGCGCACATAGCCGCAATCGCGGAGCCGGGGCGTACGCCTGCGGCGAACCGGGTCTCGTGCACGAGTCCTTTGCCAGGCTCCCATACGCCGAAATGGCAGATCACATCGCGATAGGGCAGTCCGCTGGCACCGCCGTTCGTCGTAAAATAAACATACCGGTCGTCTGCGGCTACTCCGGCCACCTGCTGATCGTTTGCGATCGGATGGCTCCAGGAATCCACCTCCAGCGTAACCGGGTCGATTCTGGACAGCGCCCCTGCATACGTGCCGTATTTGGCCGACCACCCGGTCCAGATCCCGCCGTCCGGCCCGATCACGCTTCGTCCTTCCGGACGGATATAATCCGGTCTCAGCGCCCGAAGCGATTGCGGATTCCGGTTGTTCAGCTGATCCCACGGCTTCGCCGGGTCATACACGATGTGATCTCCGCCGACGTAAGCCGTCAAATACAATTTACCGTCCACAAACACCATCCCGTACACTTCTCCGCCGGAATCACATACCGAGGACGAGTTCCAGGCGGAGCCGGTCAACGGATCGTAATGGAAGATCGTCTGGCCGAAGCCGCACGCTCCCCATATCCCGCCCGCCTCGTCCGATACGAGCGTATGGATGCGCGTGGCCGGCGCCTCCGTCGGAATGCGGACCAGTTCCGGCACCTCGTCCAGGCTGTCCGCGATAAACAGATCTTGACCGCGCACCCCCGCATACCGCCCGTCCGCCAGCGGGATCGCCCTGCAGCTTTTGCCGTTCGGCAGCGCCGCTTCCAATACAGTCAGCTTTTCCTTCCAGCCTGCGGTATCCGGGAGCGGCTCCAGCGTTTGCGGATGATAAAATTCGAAGCGGTCTCCTTGTACGGTGCATATGTACTCGTCGGTTACTTCGCGCACGGTAAATCCCGGTGTTCCGAAATCGCGAAACGTCCCGCTTTCCATATGAAACGCTTTCAAAAACGGCTCGTCGTAACCTCCGGTAAACAAAATATAACCGGGCGCGCTGCCGTTAATGTAGCGGCTGTATAAATTTTTGTCGTTGTCCGACGCCCTTCCTAGCTTCTCGAGCGTATGCAGCGCCGGATCGTAGCGGTATAAGGAGCAGCCGGGCCAAGTTCCAGCGTATACGTTGCCGTCGGAGCCGATTGCCATATCCCAGAAATATTTCTCGTCTGCCGCCTTCAGCGGCTCCGCCCAAGTCCGGGTCTTCAAGTCCAGGGCATGCATATACGCATAGTTCGGACACGTCCCAACCACGAGCTTTTCATTGCGCCAATTAACAAGTCCCCAGGCTCCTTCATCCCCCGGAAGTTCGATCGACTCGGCTTCCATCGAGCGCGTATCGATCAGGATCAGATTGCCGGTCTGTCCGGCCGCGAAGTTGGACAGCACCAGCTTCTCCCGTCCGTCGAGCGGGTCTGTCATCACTGCGGTTGCAAGAATGTTGAAATTGCGGCAAGGACGTCCGATTAACTCGAACTGATTTTGTTCCCGGCTCATCGCTATCACTCCTCTTATTCACAAGTATAAGACTTGTATATAAGTATAGCTCGGGTAGTAGGGTAGTCAATGAGAATTTTGTTAATAAAATGAAATTAATCCGCAAGCGGAAAGCAGGCAGTTCGCATACCCCGTTCTTTCCGCTTCCGGATTCGGTCCTGCTGTGTTATTTCATTAACTTGTTGACCGTGACGAGCAGCTCGTTAATAATATCCTGATCGCCCTCGCGGATTCGCTCCACGACACACGACTTCAGATGACCTTCCAGCAGCTGTTTGCCGACGCCGTTCAGAGCTGCCTGAATCGCCGCGATCTGATTGAGGATGTCGTCGCAATACGTATCTTTCTCGATGAGTCCCTTCACACCGCGGATTTGTCCCTCGATCCGGTTCAGCCGGGTGATCAGATTGCTTTTTAATTTGTCGGAATGGTGGCTCTTGCGTTCCTCCTCGCCGCCGGTATTGCAGCATGCGGAGCCTTCGGCTTGCAATGTCGATTCGTCCTTCACTGGATTCGACCTCCTTATCCGTATGGTAGCCTCCCCCCGTTGCGCAGTCAAGTCGGGAAGCGCCGGCCGGGACGTGCCCTACTGCGGCATGCCGCCGCCGTTGACAAACCGGCACGATCGTTGTAAGGTTAAAGATGAACCTCATATTTCAAGATCACTAGGGGTGCCCAGTCTTGGGCTGAGATGAAGATACGACCTTCGGACCCTTTGAACCTGAACTGGAGCGAGACCAGCGTAGGGAAGTGGCGCAACCGATTCTTGACTCTTTCAACAAATCGAGCGTCGATATGCGGCCGCCCTGGCAGGCGGCCTTTTTGCTGTTGCGGAAGGCGTAGCGAACCGTTTTTCCGCGGCCGACGCGGCCTCCGCGAGCGGCAGGAATAGGCTCAGTTGCGTTCTTTCCGAGGTTGATCCGTTTTCCTGTATTTCCTGGAGCAAGGAGGCGCACCCGCCATCATGACCACTAACGATTCGTCCAGCCGATATTCCCGGCAAATGTTATTCAAACCGATCGGCCCCGGCGGACAACGCCGGCTCTCCGAATGCGCCGTACTGATCGTAGGCATGGGCGCTCTCGGTACCGTGCTGGCTAACCATATGGTCCGCGCGGGGCTCGGAACCGTCCGGTTCGTCGACCGGGATTACGTCGAAACGAGTAATTTGCAGCGGCAGATGCTGTACGACGAAGAAGATGCGGCGGCTTCCATTCCCAAAGCCATAGCGGCCAAGCAAAGACTGTCCAAGATCAACTCCGGCGTCAAGCTGGAAGCCATCGTCGCCGATACGACCGCAGCCAATATCGATCAGTTGATCGAAGGCATGGACCTTGTGCTGGACGGGACGGATAACTTTCATACCCGATACTTATTAAACGATGCCTGCTTCAAGAACCAAATTCCGTTCGTATACGGCGGCGCGGTCGCCTCCCGGGGGATGAGCGCGATCTTCGTCCCCGGACATACCGGCTGCCTGCGGTGTCTCATTCAACCCGGAGACAGCTCCGGGGAGACATGCGACATGATCGGGGTCATCTCTCCCGTCGTCGATATCGTCGCTTCGTATCAGGCAACCGAAGCGCTGAAGCATCTGGTCGGCGATACCGCCGCCCGCCGGAACACGCTGATCACATTTGACGCGTGGCACAATCAGTCGTACGAGATGAAGCTCCCTTCTTCGAAGCCGGACTGCCCGGTATGTCGCGGTCATCGCTACCCTGCTCTTGACGAGATTGGGCTCGATGACGCGACTTCGCTGTGCGGCCGCGAGACGATCCAGATCCGGGCCCGCAGCGGATTCGATCTCGATTATTGGAAAGAAAAGCTGGAACGCGTCGCGCGAATCCAGTCCAACCCGTTCCTGCTGAAGGCCGAGCTGCCGGAAGGCGAACGCCTCGTCCTGTTTCCCGACGGGCGCGTGCTCGTGCAAGGCACCGAGGACCCCGTACGAGCCAAAACGTTATACGCCCGCTATATCGGGCTCTGATCGATTATAGAAGGAGGCAGGCGATATGAAACCATTCAAGCTGTACGCCATCACCGGAGAGGAATTCCACCCGGGCAAGCCGATGATCGAAGTGATGGAGGAAGCGATCAAGGGCGGATGCGACATCATCCAGCTGCGGGACAAAAAGAGCCCCCGCCGCGAGGTGCTGGCGAAAGCCAAAGCGCTGCGTGAGCTGACGCTTCGTTACGGCGTAACGTTCATCGTCAACGATTATATCGATATCGCGCTCGCGGTAGATGCCGACGGCATTCATCTCGGGCAGGACGATTTGCCGCTGGCGGACGCCCGCAAGATCGTCGGCGGCAAAATCATCGGCATATCCACTCACGCCATCGAGGAAGCGAGGCAGGCCGAGCGCGACGGCGCGGATTACATCGGTGTCGGACCGGTATTCCCGACCAAGAGCAAGGAAGACGTTGTCGCTCCGGTCACTACCTCTTACGTCCGGCAGGTCGCGGCTGAAATCACCATCCCGTTCGTGGCGATCGGGGGCATCAAGCTGCACAACGTCGATCAGGTGCTGGAGGCGGGAGCCCGCCGCATATGCGCGATCAGCGAGATCGTAGGAAGCCCGGACATTCAGGGCACTTGCCGGTCGTTCCTGGATAAAATCAATTCGGCTGCGGCATCGCCGCAGTGACGGTCAGCGGAGGAGACTATGGACGTTATCGTAAACGGACAAACCCGTACAATAGAAGCCGGGGAAACGGTGATCGGCCTGCTGCGTGCTTACGGGCTGGAGCATAAGATGGTCGTCGTCGAAATCGACGGCGCGATCGTACCGAAGGAAACCTGGACCGCCGCCGGGCTGGCTCCGGGCATGAAAATCGAGCTCGTACATTTTGTCGGAGGAGGCTGAACCCGGTATGCATCAAGATCCACTTCTCATCGGCGGAACGGAGCTGGCTTCGCGTTTTTTTCTCGGCACCGGCCGTTATCCGAATCCGTTCGTGCAAAATGCCGCAATTGAAGCGTCGGGAGCTCAGGTACTCACCTTCGCCATCCGCCGCATCAACCTGGACGCGCCGGGCGATGACGCGATCCTTCAACATTTCGAAGGCAAATCGTTCACGTATTTGCCGAATACGTCCGGAGCCCGCACGGCTGACGAAGCCGTACGGATCGCCAGGCTCGCCCGGGCTTCCGGCATCGGCAACTGGATCAAGGTCGAGATCAGCGCCAACGAAAAAACGCTGCTCCCCGACCCGATCGAAACGTTAAAAGCAACCGAGATTCTGGCCGCGGAAGGTTTCGTCGTGCTTCCTTATACATCGGACGACCCGATCCTGTGCAAACGTCTCGAAGAAGCGGGCGCGGCAGCCGTCATGCCCGGCGGAGCGCCGATCGGCACCGGACTCGGCATCCTGAACCCGTATAATATCGGTCTGATCGTCGAGGAAGCCGGCGTCCCAGTCATCGTGGACGCCGGACTCGGCTCGGCCCAGGATGTCGTGCAGGCGATGGAGCTCGGCGTGGACGGAATCTTAATGAATACGCCGGTCGCCAAGGCGAAAGACCCGGTCCGGATGGCGCTGGCGATGAAGCTGGCGATCGAGGCCGGACGCCTCTCGTACTTGGCCGGAAGGATTCCGAAGAAACGTTACGCTTCGGCAAGCAGCGGCTTGGAGCAGTTTATCTCTACCCCCGACTAACAACCCTATATCGGAAAGCTGGTCTTGCAATGACACAACATGTAATGGTGCTGGGCGGCGGCGTGATCGGCCTGTCATGCGCCTTCGAATTGCGCCGCCGGGGCTTCTCCGTCACGGTGCTGGAGCAGGGACGCTGCGGCGGTCAAGCGTCGGGAGCGGCGGCGGGGATGCTCGCCCCTTACTCCGAAAATACGGAGCAGCCGGACCCTTTCTTCAAGCTTTGCCTGCAAAGCTTGAAGCTGTATCCGGACTGGCAGCAGGCCGTCAAAGACGTGTCCGGTCTCGACTTCGAATATTCCGCCACCGGCAGCTTATACGTGCATTACCACGAAGCCGACGTGCTCGCCATGCGATCCCGTCAAAGCTGGCAGGACGATTACGGCGCGGCAAGCGAGCTGCTGAACGGACGGCAACTGCGGGAACTGGAGCCGCATATCGCCCCGGAAGCGGCGGGCGCCTTGTATTACCCCGGAGAATCGCACGTATACGCTCCAGGGTACGTGAAAGCGCTGGAAGAAGCTTGCCGGAAGCTCGGCGTCGAGATCCGGGACGGACTCGGCGAAGTCCGGGTCACGCGCTGGAGCGGCGGCGCCGAGGTGTGCTGCCCGTCGTCCGGCGGCACGTTCCGCAGCGACAAGCTGGTCGTGGCCAGCGGCGCATGGGCGGGACTGATGGAAGCGGCACTTGACATGCGCATCCCGGTGTACCCGATCCGCGGGCAAATATGCGCTTACGAGACGCCGGATATGCCGGTCCGGCACATGGTCTTTTGCAGTCAAGGTTATGTGGTTGGCAAACGGAACGGCTCGCTCGTCTGCGGAGCTTCGGAAGATATAGCCGGCTTCGAGACGTCGGTCACTAGCAAGGGGATCGACCGGCTGAAAAGCTGGAACGGAAAGCTGTTCCCGTTTCTTGGCGGCATGCGGCCCTTCCATGAGTGGGCCGGCCTTCGCCCCGCCACCCACGACGGCTTTCCGCTGCTCGGAGCGTCGAGCCGCTCCGATTCGCTGCTGTTCGCCGCCGGCCATTACCGCAACGGCATCCTGCTCAGCCCGGTAACCGCTCATGTGATCGCCGACCTGATGGAAGGCCGTGAAACGGCCGGACTGCCGCTCGGAGCATTCGCACCCGAACGTTTTTAAGGTAGACCCCAACTTTGTCCGTTAGAGGAGGCAACCGAATGACTATCCCTAAGGCGATAACGATCGCGGGCTCCGACTCCGGAGGCGGCGCAGGCATCCAGGCCGATCTGAAGACGTTCCAGGAGCTTGGCGTGTTCGGAACAAGCGCCATCACCGCGATCACCGCCCAAAATACGCTCGGCGTTCAAGGCGTGTACCCGCTGCCGCTGGAAGCGATCGGCCAGCAGATCGACTCCGTCCTTTCCGATATCGGGACGGATGCGGTCAAGACGGGCATGCTGTTCTCGGCCGATATTATCTCGCTCGTGGCGGACAAGCTGAACCGGTACGGGCCGTATCCGCTCGTTCTGGACCCGGTGATGATCGCCAAAGGCGGCGCGGCCCTGCTGCAGCAGGAAGCCGTGGAAGCGCTGCGGCGCGAGCTTCTGCCGATCGCGACGGTTCTCACGCCGAACGTGCCCGAAGCGTGCGCGATACTCGGTTCGCAGGAGATCGGCAGCGTCGAGCAGATGATCGAGGCGGCGAAGCGGCTTCATGAGCTGGGCTCGCGTTACGTGTTTCTGAAGGGCGGCCATCTTGACGGAGAAGAAGCCGTCGACGTGTTGTACGACGGCTCGGAGGCGAACCTGTACCGCTCGCCGCGTATTCGCACGAAGCATACGCACGGCACCGGCTGCACGACCGCTTCGGCGATAGCGGCCGGACTTGCCAAGGGACTGGCGGTAAACGACGCCGTCTCCGAAGCGAAACGGTTTATCACGGCCGCCATCGCCTCCGGTCTGGAGATCGGCAAAGGCATCGGCCCGACCCATCATGCGGCGCTCCGGCTGGCTTCCGTGAAGTAAGCGGCGGGTTTGTGCGTTTCCGAGCGTGCCGCTGTAAACAAAACAGACCGTCGGGAAATCGATGCCCTGACGGTCTGTTTGTGTGCTATCCTTTTGCTAACGTTACCTTATTCCGGAAGCACCAGCTCGATCAGTCCGCTTTCGGCGTCGTAATCGACCTCGCCGTACAGATGCTCGGCTATAAATCGAAGCGGAACGTAATACGATTCGCCTTGCTTGATGACAGGACCGTCCATCTCGTACGCTTCGTCGTCCACGACCGCTTCCGAGCTCCCGGCGGCAAGCTCGATCGTCGTAAACCACATACCGGTCACTGTAATCGCTTCGTCCTCATAAGAAACGTCCGCTCCCATGTAAGCAGCCAGCAGTTCCAAATCGATATAGGAGATGCCTTCGTGCAAATAAGCCTCGTATGGGCCGAATTCATCCGATACTTGCAGCGGAATATATACCGTGGCCGGCTCATACTTGTTCATCTCGAGAGCGATCAGCTCGCCGAGCAGCGATTCCGGATCGACCTCTTCCATTAGTTCTGCCGGAGAGCGGCTTGTTCCCATGACGAACGGCGTCTTGCCGGCATCCAGAACGTCCGCCTTCACCGGTTTGTTAATATCCCAAGTTTCCGATTGAATGTTGAACTGCAGGGCGGTAATTCCCTGGTCCCCGCCGTCCGGCGCAGGAAATGCGAGATCAAGCTCCGATTTGCGAAGGTTGAAGCTTTGATCGAACGCAAGCCGCGCTTTCACCTGAGTCTGCTTGCTGAGCATCGCTTGAATCCCGGGCTCATCCGACCTGCCGGCGCTATCGATGCCGATCAGCGCGATATACAGCAGCTGCTTGGCCGTCGTATGGATCATATCGACCGCGAGCTCCTTGTCGGACGCCGCTTCCATCAAGCTTTCCTTCAATCCGTCCATCGAACTGCCGAACGGCGATCCGAATGGCGCACCCGGGAGCAAGGGCGAAGACTCGTCTTCCTTCTCCAGATACGGCTTCAGCACCGGCCACAGCACATCGTACATTTCGCCGATAAACTTTTTGAAGTTGGCGTCGTCCTTCGTCAAGTTGCGGATAAACGTTTTGGTGAGCGGCACCAGTTCGGTTCCGTCAAGGCTCGTCTCCAGCTTGTACACGTTGACGTTTTCGTTTTGAATCTTCTCCGTCCCGGACGTCACCTGGATCGATTTCGGATTCGGCAAGTTCGAGACGATCAGCGAAGCCATCGATTTGTCAATTCCTTTGGCCTGATACTCCTTCTGCAGCTTCTCGGTCACCGCCGCAAATGCGGCCGTCGAACCGTCCGGCTCCGTGAGCGGAATGACGATCGCTTTGGAGAGTCCGTCCACTTTCAGCACGAGATGCTCGCTGTTCATAAACGCCTGGAACGGAATCGCACCTTTGGCCAACGTCAGCTGGCCTTGCAGCGACATCCGGTCCCAGTTCTCCATCTTCATATTGCGAATTTCGAGCTTGGCGTCGTTCCACAAGTCGACCATCGCTTTTGTTTCTTCCGACAGCTTGGACGGGTCCGTCTTCATATGCAGCGACACGGTAACGCTTTGCTGCATGGACTCCGTATCCATCCCGGTGATCAGTGCGCGGTTCAGATCCAACCCGCCCAACGATTGACAACCTACTACTACGACCAGCAGAGCAAGAATGAGCCATTTGGCCCAGCCCCCAACACGAAATTTCCGGATGTTCCTCATCTCCCGACTTCTATGTATTGATGTTCTCCCTTCTTTCATTCTCTGAAAGACAACATTTTCCTGCCTGCCGGCTCGGTTAAATCCGAAAAAACGTTAACCATTTGCTAGTTCTGTAAAGAGTTCTCACTTGCGAGCCGCGCCGCTCACTCCCGGAAGCGGGACGAAAGCGATCGGATGCCCTTTCTGCACGGCCGTGGGAGCGACACCGGTAAACTTTTTGAAGATGCGGTGGAAGTAAGATTGCTCGCAATAGCCGAGATAATCGGAGATTTCCGCGATCGTCATGCCGCTGCTCTTCAGCAGCTCGCAGGCTACCGATACTTTGACCTGGTGAATGTAGTCGATCGGGGTTTGTCCGAGCACTTCCTTGAAAATTCTTGTGACATGATTCGGGGAGCGGTCGATATGGCGCGCGAGATCGGACAGCTGGATCGGCTTGGACTTGTTGTGGACGATATAAGCCTGCAGCTTGTGAATCAGATCCTTCTTGACGGCGGAGCGGATCTGCTGCTGCGTATCATGGATCAGTCTCCCGATCAGCTCCAGCAAAATCCCTTGGCAGATGAGCAGCCCGCCCGGCGTCTGATCGAACCATTGGAGCAGCAGCATCGAGAACCGCTGCCGGAAATAGTCGGCGTTATGGATGTTCCATTTGAACATGCCGCGCTGGCGCAGCGCCTCCACCGTCTTGTCCGCTTCCCCGGCCGTCGTAAAGTGCGCGGAATATTTCTGATGCGGTCCCTTGGCGTCGTTATGACACGAACGGATCGTACCGGCCGGAATAAACAACACGTCCCCCTGATGAAGCTCGAACACTTCTCCGCCCGAATGATAGATCGCTTGACCGCCCGTGATGAAGATCAGAATATGATGATGCACCCTCTCCTCCCGGATTTGCCACTTCTCGATGCGATCGTCGTACAGGACCGACTTCAGCGTATACACGGTTCCCATCCTCCTTCGATTCACAGCGGGTCTGTCCATCCCCTTGGATCGTGCTTATTCCATTCTACGTCCGGCGCCGATGTCCTTTTTCGAAGGCTGCGGAACGGACGGCTAACGCTTTTCCGACTTCCCGTCGGGCCAGACGGCGCGCGGAAATGGTTGAATCGTTCAAAAAGAATCGCTATCGTTCATGGATATGAAAACGCAATCATGATAAATTGAATGTACGCGCGGAGCGACTTTTCCGGAAAAGTAACCTTAATTCAGCGCCATCATCCAGCAAGGGAGAGACACCCATTTTGAATGAAACGTTGAAAATTATCGACTGTGACGTCCACAATTCCTTACGAAGCGACCGGGACCTGCTGCCCTACTTGCCGGATACTTGGAAGGACCGGGTCAAACGCGGGGGACTCGGCCTCATGTACTCCGGATACTACTCCCCTGTCGGGGTCGGCAGAAAGGACGCCACTCCTCCCGGAGGCGGCGCCGTCGGATCGGACCCGGATTTCCTGATCGAACAGCTGGTGGACCCGTACCATATGGAAGCTGCGGTCTTGACCGGCAACCTGTTCAGCGTGTCCGTCGGCCACGATCCCGATTTTGCCGCCGCTACGGCCAGCGCTTACAACGACTACTTGATCGATCATTGGCTGAACAAAGATCCCAGGTTCAAAGGCTCCATCTTCGTAGCTTTGCAGGACCCCCAACTGGCCGCGAAGGAAATCGACCGTCTCGGCTCTCATCCGGGCTTCGTCCAGGTCATAACCAGCAGCGCCTCGCGGATGCCGCTCGGACAGCGGTTTTTCCACCCGATCTACGAGGCGGCGGAGCGGAACGGACTGCCGGTCGCGATCCATCCCGGAGCCGAAGGCGCAGGCCAGGCGAATCCGCCGACGGCCGCCGGATATCCGACATGGTACATCGAGTGGCATACGTGCCTGTCGACCACCTTTATGGCCCAGCTCACCAGCCTGATTTGCGAAGGCGTATTCGAGAAATACCCGCGTCTGAAGTTCGTGTTCATCGAAGGAGGCGTCTCCTGGCTGCCGCATCTGATGTGGAGGCTCGACAAAAATTATACGGCGCTGCGTTCTCAAGTTCCGTGGCTGAAAAAAATGCCGAGCGCATACATTCGCGACCATTGCTACTTTACGACGCAGCCGATCGAGGAACCGAACAATATCGCCCATTTGAAGCAAATATTCGAGATGATCGACGCCGAGCATATTCTGCTTTACTCCAGCGATTATCCGCACTGGGATTTCGATTCCCCGGATCATATCCTGAAGTGGCTGACGCCGGAGCATCGCAGACGCATCTTTTACGAAAACGCCAAGCAGTTGTATAAGCTGTAGAAAGGAACAACAGCCATGACCAAACATGTGGTAGGAAGAGCCGACTCGATTCCCGAAGATCAGCATCAAGTATTCGAGATCGCCGGCCGCTCCGTCGTGGTTTACCGGATCGGGAACGAGTATTACGCCGTCCTGAACTACTGCCCTCATCAAGGAGCCCAGATGTGCAAAGGGCCGGTGTGCGGAACGAATGTCCCCTCCGAAGTGTACGAGTACAATTTCGGCAGAAAGGGCGAAATCGTCCGCTGCCCGTGGCACGGCTGGGAGTTCGATATCAAAACCGGAAAAGCGCTCGCCCCGGTCAAGAAAAAGCTGCAATGTTACGAGGTTGTCATCGAGGACGGCATGATCGGCGTCAAGATGTAGTCAAGATGCACAATTGGTATACCGCTCTGGAACGGGGCGGGCTTGCAAGCGGCGGATTGGAGGGGGATGTTTTGTAAACGCTTCCATGTGCTAGGTTGAGTAAACCTATTCTATCTCAAGGGGGAGAACAAGCATGTCCATGACATCCCGAAAAATAACAGCGGTGCCTTTAGCGTTCGTATTGCTGCTGACCGCTTGCGGCAAATCCGGCGGAGGCGATGCCGTCCAGCAGCCGACAGAAACACAAACCGCGCCTGCGGAAATCATCTTTTACGGCGGCTCCACTCAGCCTCAAGATTTCTTCGACAGACAGTACGGAGAGCTGCTGTACAAAAAATTTCCGCAGCATACGATCAAATATATTCAAATGCCGGCCGGGACCATTCAGGAGGCTACGACCAAGCTGCTTACCGAAGGCCAGCGGTTTGACATTTTCTACAACAACATCGGCATTTTCGAAAACACCTTGTTTTCGACCGGGCTTCAATACGACATGACCGAGCTGATGAAAAACCATAACGTCGATCTGAGCCGTCTGGAGCAGGAATCGATTCAAGCGATGAAACAGTTCTCTGCGGGCAAAACGTACGGCGTTCCCGTTACCGACATGAAATTCGTCCTCTTTTATAACAAAGATATTTTCGATAAGTTCGGGGTCGCCTACCCGAAGGACGGGATGACCTGGGATGAGGCGATCGCGCTGGGCAAAAAGCTGTCGAGAACGGAAGACGGCGTCCAGTATGTCGGTCTCAGTACGTCTCCGAGCCAATTCATCTCCCAAAACCAGCTGTCGATTCCGCTAGTCAACCATCAGACGGACCAACCGACGATTTATTCGAACGCCGGCTGGCGCAAGCTGTTCGACGCCTTGTTCGTGCAGCCGATGCAGGATGCCGGCGTCCGCAGCAAGCTTGAATCGACGAAGACGATCCCGAACAACGACGCGTTCGTCAATAAGCAGGATTTGGCGATGTATGCCTACAATATCGCGATTTATATCAGCCCGAGCCTGATCCCGGCCATGCAGAAGTTCAATTGGGACATGGTGACGATGCCCGTTTTCCCCGAAGCCCCAGGCGTCGGTTCGCAAACGACCCCCTTCTACTTCGGACTGACAAACATGGCCAAAGAAAAAGACGCGGCGATGGAAGTACTGAAGTTTATGATTTCGGACGAATACCAGAGCTGGGTATCCCGGCGGGGCTTCATCCCGACTCTGATGACGGACGAAACGAAAAAAGAGTACGGGAAGGAAACCGTATTTCCCGATAAAAACTACGCCGCTCTGTTCCGATACAAAAACGCGCCGATTCCGCCTTCGGCTGACTATACGTTCTCCGTCAACAATGTGTACGCCGGGACCGCCTTGCCGATTGCGACCGGAGTGAAGGATATGAACACGGCGTTCCGCGAAGCCGAGGAGCTGGCGAACAAACAGATCGAGGAGTTCAAACGGAACCGTGGCAAGTAAATAGAAGCGTTCGCATGTTGAACGAACCTATTCGAGCGTCTGTCTTGACCCCACCGATTATAACCCCTTACGTTTACAACACAGCCTCCGATCACCGCCGGCTTTATAAGCTGCGGTGACGGAGGCTTCATTCCTTCCATTTATAGCAGGCCCTACACAGTAACCGTCCGGCCCGACTCCATGGATTCGTTCGCGGCAACGGTTACCCTCAGTGTCTCGATCGCGTCGTCGTAGCCGCACAGCACGGTGGAGTACAGAGGAATAGCGCATCCAAACGACCCGAATCCAGTAGAGCATCCGTACTGTCGTATACTTTCGCCCCATACCGGGCTCCCACCTGATTGGCCCGTTCCGCATTAACGTCGTATACGCACGTCAGCTCCGCCTGCTCGATGCTTTGCAGCGTTCGGATATGCCCCTCCGCCATCCCCCCGACACCGATAAATCCAACTCTGACTTGGTTCATATGGACAAAGGATGGTTCGTACGCAGGTTTCGTCCTTATTTATTCATAAATAAATACCGCATCCGCCCGGCAAGCCGAGTACGCCTTGACTCGAACCCAATGAGCGCTGTATCCGTCGGGAAACCGGTGAACGATTTCGGTGCCTGCGGGCACCTCGATCTGATCGTAACCGACCCAGCTGCCGTCCGCGAGCACATCGACCTCAAGCGAAAATTGTACGGCGTGGCGGCTGTCATGACGCAGCTTGAGCGTTTTGTGGACATAACCGGCCATCAAATACGGGTCCGAAGCGATGCCCGGCTGAACCGGCATGTTTCTGAGCGGTCCGCCGATCCCACGCGGGGCACCGAACTTCCGCAAATCGTCAACATTGCCAAACCATAATGCCGCCTGCCCGTCTTCCGACTTGACGCAGCGCCCCCCCTCCCCCGAGCCCAGCTTGCAGCCGGAGATGACAAGCATCCCTCTCCACGAAGCATAGTCGAAGATTAGACGATCATGCGAACAAATCGGTTGAATGGTAAGGAACCCTCGGGACAAATCTCGCGGCAGCTCGTAAAACGTTCCGTGAACATTCATCAAACTTCGCTCGGTTACGACCTCTCGTACGCCGCGCGTCCAACCGCACGCAGTAGGCTGGCTGTAGAGTTCGTCGCCTTTCGGAAGCCGGTAACGGTTGCCTTGCTTGTCGGTACATACGACCGATGCTTCATCGATTTCAAAATCAAGGCTTGGCGCATAATCGTTGCGCAGCCGTTCTTCATCGCCGGGACGATCGCACTTCACCAGCTTCATGTCCGGACCCAACTCGTAATAACCTGTCCCGCTCACCCTTCCGTCTTCGATCACCGCAGCGGCCAATTGAAGCTTCATATCGCTTCCCGACCCGGGCCGGATTATGCCGGCTGAGATCGGACCGCGTTCCCCGATGCCGGTAATGCCCCTTACCAGCGACGCATCCTGCTCTTTTCCCGCGGACGGTAAGTAGTGGAAATAGGCGGTCGCTTCCCGGAGCGCGGAATTGGAGCGGAGCCGGATCCACTCGGCCTGCACGTGATCAGGGACGATATAATAGGCGTACCCTTGACCCGACACATGTACAACATCGAGCTGCTCCCATGTTCCGCTGCCGTTCCGGTCCACTTCCAGTTGGAACGTCACGTCGTACTTTTCGTTATGGGACACATGCAGGACCCGTTTCTCGAAACCGGCAAGCAGGAACGGCTCTGAAGGCTCATTCGCCTCTACATGCTCTTTCACCCATACGCCTCCCCAGCCAAGGGGCTTGCTTAGAAGACGGAGTTCGTCCAGTGAGGTAAATAAAAGGTTGGATTGCGAACGGCCCAGTATCGGATTGTCGAATCGGGATGCGTCGTTGCAAGCCATCACGATCCGGCCGTTCCATTCGGCGTAATCGACGATCATTTTATGGTGAACGGCCAGCGGTCGTAATCCCCCTGCGCACCGCTTGCGAAAATGGGACGGAAATTCGTAAAGCATGCCGAACATTCCCATCAGCCATTTGCCTTCGCCAACTTCGCGGATACGCGGCCATTCCGTATACCAGCCGTTGTCCGCTTCGTGCGTATAACTTCCTTTGGGGAGCCGGTATCGGGACCAGACTCCGCCCTCGCACAAGGACAGCAGGACGGATTTGTGATCCCAGCCGACCGACCATATCGGCGACGACTCGTCGCTTGCTCCACAGATTCCGCCGGGACCGGTAACGTCGGTATATTTGTTGCGGTCGACGATCGTCCAGCTCTCTGTCTTGCCGGGATCCCCCTTGCCGTTCCACTCCGCCAAAGCGCCGCCGTCGCCGTTGTTGGTAATGACAAATCGCCCTTGACCCGTATAGGCGCCTTTGGCATGCTCTCCGGGCAGCAGGTACGGATACGGCCGGCTCGACAGCACCGGACTCGGATCGAGGAAAAATACCGACACTTCCAGCGAGTGAACATCTACCTCGTAAAAGCCGGATTCCATTGCGAAAAAGTACACTTTATTCGCCGGGTCTGTCAGATGGCGCGCGACGCCGGTCAGCCTTCCCTTCATCTTGTCGGGCGGAATCACTCGGACTCCGCCTTTCTCATCGATAAAGTACGGGCCGATAATAAGCTGCTTCGATTCGGTATGGATCATCCGGTTCGCATGAGTGCCTCCCACGCTATAGGGATATGCCTCGACGGACATGTCTTCATTTAACGTGTATAATCGGTCGCCGGAGCTTCCATTCGGTGATGAAGGAGGATAAGTCAAATACCACAGTTTGCCCGCCCAGGCGGCAACAGCTCCGATTCCGCACTCCATTTCCGTATCCCCGTTCGTTACGGCGAGATGCGGGTAAATGCCGCTATAAGATTGAATGCTTGACATCACACAATCACCTGTTTTGTTATTTTTTTTGCATTTCGGCTTCTATCAGCTTGTTGACTTCCTCATCCGCCAGACGCAGCGCGCTGTTCAAATCCATTTCCCCTGACAGATAGGAACCGAAATATTTGTTCGTAACCGTTGACGCGCTCGTTTCCAATTGATGGACGGCCGGCATGGCGAGCGGCTGGCTTTTTAATGCGCCTGCGACGTTTTTATTTTTCAGCAGCGGCACGTCTGCTCCAAAAGCGGCTTTGATCGCCTCGGACTTCAGTGTCGAGCCTTTGCCCTGCCTCGACAGCCACATTTGTACTTCCTCGGACGTAAACACATCGATCACCTGCATTGCCTGGTCTTTGTGCTTGCTCGTTTTGGAGACGAACAAGCTGTGAACGGATATCGCCGGGTATTTGTTCGGATTTTCCTTCAATATCGGATATTGCACCAGATCCCAGTTGAAATTCACCTTCACCATCTGATCCAGAATGTTCGGATTGAGCAGCATCGCCACGTTCTGATTTTTGATGAAATGGCTGGCTGTGTTGATTTCGTTGCCGGGGAGCGTCAAGATCGTTTTCATAAGTTCAAACGGTTTTTTCCAAACTTCCGTGTGAATGGAAGCCTTGTTAGTGGCGGGATCGATATGGAAAGCTCCGAACTGCAGCGATACCCATAACAAACTGGACGGATCCAGTCCCGGATAAGCGGTGTTGCCCTCGATGCGGCTCATCCGTTTCGCCAAGTCGATCATCGAGTCCCACGTCATGCCGTCGGTCGGATAAGGAACGGCAAAACGATCGAATAGATCTTTGTTGTAATAAATCGCAAAAAAGTTCGCATAGTACGGAAGCGCCAATATTTCCCCTTTGCCAGACGTTTTCTTGACATCTTCCATAAAGTTCGGACTAAACCGGTTCAAGTCGACCTGATGCTTCTGGATGAGAGGGGTCATATCTTCCACAATGTCAAAATCTTTAGCTAACCTCGGGATTTGTGTCCAAAACGTAAAAAACAGGTCCGGTACTTCCCCGCTTGCCACCGTCTCCTCGAGCTTTGCCCCGGTTATGTATTGGAGCGTAATGTGAGGATATTTGGCTTTTACAACTCGCTCGACTTTCTGCTGAAGCTCCGGAAATAAGTAGGCTCCTTGATTAAACAGCTTCAACGTGACCGGATCGTTCCGGACCGGCTCCTGTTTGGGCATATCATTTGTGGCAGCCTGGCTGCAGCCGCCGCTCACTATCGCAAGCACGGTAAGTGCCGGTATGATGCAAGAACGTTTGTTCATGCCCCCTGTTCCTCCTTCATCCTCGATTCACTGCTTTCCCGATCGTTTCTTTATTCGCATCGAGTTATTTGCAATCCCATAGGCATCCCTCCGTTTTATTGTACATTAGATATAATTTACTCGTGTAAATTTTGGTTGAACTTATTATACGAACGCCCCCGTCTTTGTGTCAATAGACATTAAGAAACTACCCGCGACTCGTTCTTTCCGAACCTGTGCGCAATTGCGCGTAAAGCTTGACTTTACCCGCCGGCCTCTATATCGTTAACTTGAAAACGAGTTGCAACAGACGGCTCTACAAGGAGAATAACGCATGGTTACGAGAGACGAAGTGGCCAAACACGCAGGCGTATCCGTCGCCGTCGTGTCCTATGTCATCAATAATAAACCGGTCGTGAAAGAAGCAACCCGTCAAAAGGTGCTTCAGGCGATCCGCGAGCTCGGATACAGTCCGAATTTGACGGCGCGCAGTTTAAAGACAAGAAGAACGAACCAGATCGGTGTGCTGTTTAATCATATCGGCAATCCGTTTGAGACGGGAATTGCGCTTGGACTGGAGCATCGGGCCGGGAAAGACGGCCAGTCTTTAATCTTCCAAACGTACGATCCGCTTGAGGAAGACCATCTGAAAACGCTCTTTTCGGGACGCGTCGATGCCATTATATTGCTTGGACAATCACTAAAAACGGATACAGTCGACCATTTCGCCAAAATCGGCGTTCCCCTCTTTTCGGTCATGACCCCCGATCAGGCGAACGATATCGTTCCATGTGCGGACATCAACTGGTGTGAAGCCTATCGGGCGATGATCGAGCACCTGATTCGGTTCGGCCATTCCCGTATCGGATATATGGGAGCATTGAACAGAGAGTCGTACCTGAACGTCCGTTTCCGACATTTTCGCCGGGCTTTGCTGGCACATGGGCTCGAATTCCGCGACGAGTGGCTGGTGCACGGCTCCTTCGGATCGCTTGAGATGGCTTACAAACAAATGTCCGAACGTCTGTCGGGCGGGACGGACTTGCCGTTTACCGCCATCGTTTGCGCCAACGATCTGATGGCTATCGGCGTCCTGTCCGCCTGCCGCGATAACGGAGTGTCCGTGCCCGGACAGCTGTCCATCGCATCCAGCGAGAACATTCTCATGTCCAGCCATACATCGCCGCCGCTTACCACGGTTCATTATCCCCGCCCGGAGATCGGCGTTGCGACGATCGAGGAAGTGATGAACCATCTGAATACGGGCGCTCCGTTGTCGAGCCGCACCTTGAAGCACGAAATATACGAACGATCCTCGACCGGACAAGCTCCCGGATAAGTTAGAAGACTAAGCAAAACGCCGCTTAACGGGATATTCGGATATGAGCTGTACCCGCGGGAAGGGTGACCGCGGACGAGGACGGATTGTAAAAGCTCAATCTGACTGTTCCCGGTGCCGAGACCGCTGACGACATAAGCAGTGTTTCGATATGGACCGAATAGGAGCTCTGCGTAAAATCACCCATAGCCGCGCCGGATACGGACACATCGACCGTATGCGAATCCCCTGCGGCGACGCTGACGCTCGTTACGGCTTGGACCGCCTTGAATACGAGCCCTCCTGCCTGCTGGACGACCCAGGCCGTTCCGGACAAGTAACAATGGAACATCGTCGGTCCCGCCAGATTGGAAAACGCCGCGGCGCCGCTTCCGTTCACTGTGTACCCGCTGTCCTGCGGCTGGAAAGTGAGTGTACCGGCAGGCGCTCCGGTCGCGGACGTCCCGCTCGCATAAAGGAACATCTGGTTATGACCAAACCCGGTGCGCAAACCTGACACATCCTGCAGGCGGATCGTGGCGGAATCTTTCCGGATCGAGTGGACCGGATAACCGCCACCGCCAAGCCGCAAGAGGAGGGTGGAAAATCCGGCCGGAGCGCTGGCGCTTTGCATCGCCTCGGTCTCATAGCCGTAGGCCGCCCCCATCCGGAGCCCGCTCATCAGCAGGTATCGCTCACTGAAAGCGCCCATGGAGTCCCGCGGGGACAAGGCACGATGCTTCGAGCCTTGCGCTTGATCCACCGTCGAATCAATACGGAACGACCCTTGTCCGTAAACAGACGCCTTCAGGAAATTCACCGCACAGTTTTCGCAGTACTGGGTGCCTATTCCTCCCCCCACCGTTGCAAAATCTGGTGCTCGTCCAAGGATATAGCCGATTCCACAGCTCTCGTTGGAGAAATACTGGACCTCGCCGGGATACAAGGCCCATATGTTCGCGCCAATTCCGCATGCCGTTGTATTCAAAGTACCGAAGCTTACGCCCGAACTGTCCCCGCCCCTGATAAATATTCCCGATCCGACGAAGTAATCTAGCGTTCCCGCGTTCAGTCCGATATCGATCCACGGATAAACGGATAACGTCATCGCCGAACGGTCCACATTCGTTACCGCATAGGGGTTACCGTTGATAGAGACATAATCGGTGATATCCAGTATAGGAGGGAGTGTATCGACGGTTATCGTGGACCGCTGATTCGGCAAACTGGACCCTCCAGCGTCTATCCGGTTGCTCCAGTTTGCGGAAATCCCGTTCGATCCGGTCACTTTTGCCGAGCCGCATAAATACGTCAGCACCTCACCGATTCTCAGAAAGGACGAAAATCCGGTATTGTTTCGGATCTCGATGCCGTTATGCTGAAATTGGCGGACATCGATCTTCGTAATCGAACCTTGAAATACGCCGTCAAGCAGCAGCCCCTTTCCGTTGGTCCTTGTAGCGATTGTTGAACCGTTTCCGATGAGCGCCAGCTTGCCGACCATATTTAGACGATAACTGTTTGTGATGCTCAGCATATAGCCTTCATCCGCGAAGGAAGACGTGAACGTTGCGTCCATCGTAAGTCCTTTGTAAGCCCCGAGCTGTGCGGCAAGCGGCGCACCGACTCTAAAATGTCCGACGCATTTGCCGCTTCGCAGGCCGAAGGTGTTGATCGCGGCAAAAAAAGCGTTGATGGCTCCAGAATCGTCGCCGGTACCGTCTCCGCTCGCCCCGAACATTTGCGGCGTTATTTCCGAGTCGAGTATGCGGATAAATGCGCCGCCGCTCCCGTTGTTCCCATTCAGCGGCACATACATTCCCATCAGCGGGTCGTTCGCGCAATCAGCCGACCGATCGCCCGAATCCCAGCGGAACAATCCGGCGCGTCCGCCCGACGTGATCATTACCGTATCACCGTCGCTAACGCCCGCTAAATCACGCAAGTCATCGATCGTATCTGCCGTTACTATGGCGGTCAAGAAGCGATTCCCGTTTCGTTTGCGCATCGTTCCCCCTTTGCCGGAAACGCCGTTATTCGTGCCGCCGGGCAATCCTTGCGGCGGATCGCCCAGAGCTTGTGTGACGTTCCCTCCTGCGGCAAGGGCCATTCCGGTAAGGCCAATTGAAGCGATCAGTTTTCTTCTGCTCATCTTTGCAGCGGATGTTGGAGTGGAGTCCTGTTGCCCGTTGGTTGACATGACATATACCTCCTTTGTAATCATGACAGCGTTTCCATTTCTGCGCTTCCATCAACGGAAATTTCCGACTTTCAGACTCGGGCGTTGTTTCTTGAGGGGGGAAGAGAGCCTGAAAATTAGGTAAGATCAACAACTCCGTCATAAATTTACTCGTGTAAATTTCAATCAAATCATATCATACGCGATTTCGTTCTACAACTGTTTTTTACGAGGGAATCCTTCATCTATGCCGAAATACAAGTAAGGAGCCCTGATTGCGGTAATCCGGGACCTCCTTACCCTGTATGACAGCCAAATCGTTACACCGACGCCCGGTGAAGCCGGAGCGAGTTGCATACGACGGATATCGAACTGAGCGTCATCGCCGTTCCCGCCATCCAAGGCTCGAGGATGCCCGCCGCCGCAAAGGGAATGGAGAGCATGTTATAGACGAGCGCGAACAGCAGATTTTGGCGGATGTTGGCGATCGTTTTGCTTCCGATCCGGACCGCCGTCGCAACCCCTGTCAGATCGCGACGCAGCAGGGTCACGTCCGCCGCTTCGATCGCGATGTCGGTGCCCGAGCCGACGGCGATGCCGATGTCGGCGGCGGCAAGCGCGGCGGCATCGTTCATCCCGTCTCCGACCATCGCCACCCGGCGCCCCTTCTGCTGCAGTCTGCGCACGATCGCCACCTTCTCTTCGGGCAGCACATTCGCGTACACTTCGCGTATGCCGATCTCCCCCGCTATCGCTTTCGCCGTCCGCTCGTTGTCTCCCGTCATCATCATCACGTCCAGGCCGAGCCGGCCAAGACGCTTCACCGCTTCCTTCGACGAAACCGGAATCGCGTCCTGCAGGGCAAGAAAACCGATGTACCGGCCGGCTGCGGCGACAAACAGCACGGTCATTCTTTTCGCTTCCAGCTTGCCGATCCGCTTCGGGTCTTCCTGCATCGGCACTCCGTGCTGCTGCAAAAGCTGCCGGGTTCCGACGACGACCTCGCTGTCGCCTACGAGCGCGAGTATGCCGTAACCGGGAATCGCCTCGAACCGGGACGGCTGAGGCACCGTCAAGCCTTGCCGGACCGCCTCGGAGACGATCGCCTGCGCGAGCGGGTGTTCGGAATTCCATTCGGCCGCCGCCGTTATACGCAGCAGCTCCTCCGGACGAATCCCGGGGGCTGCCGCCGTCTCCATCAGCTTCGGCTTGCCTTCGGTGATCGTGCCGGTTTTGTCGAGCACGACCGTATCGATCAAGTGCATCTGCTCCAGATGCCGGCCTTCCTTAAACCAAACGCCGCGGGCTGCCGCCCTTCCCGTACCGGCCAGAATCGATGTCGGCGTCGCTAGACCGATGGCGCACGGGCAAGCGATGACCAGCACGGAGATGGCGCGAATAAGCGGAGCGGCGGGATCTCCGGGGGCGGCGAAATACCAGTAGGCAAAGGTGACCGCGGCCAGCCCGACAATAACCGGCACGAAAACCGAGGCAATCCGGTCCGCTACCCGTTGAATCGACGGCTTGGAGCTTTGCGCTTCTTCGAGCAGCTTGATCATTTTAGCGACGGTCGATTGGCTTCCAGCCGCCTTCGTATGGACCCGCAGCGCCCCTGTCTTGTTGATCGAACCCGCCAGCACGCGGTCGCCTTCGCGTTTGTCGGCCGGATCGGTTTCGCCCGTCACCGTGGATTCGTCCACGGCCGAGCTCCCTGCGACGACTCTCCCGTCCACTGGCACCCGTTCCCCGGGACGGATCAGAACGATGTCGCCCGCGCTCACCTGCTCCAGCGGCACCTCGCGGGTTCCGCCCCCGGTCCACAGCGTGACGGTTTTCGCCTGCAGCTCATGCAGCCTGCGGATCGCCGATAACGTCCGTTTCTTGGCGAGCGCCTCCAGCCATTTGCCGAGATGAACGATCGTTATGATCATGGCGCTCGTTTCGTAATACAGCATCGTATGTCCGTCATGATGCCCGTGAGCGGCGGCTCCGGTCGTCGTCAAATAATGGCTGTAAAAAAAAGCGGCGGAGGTGCCGAGCACGACCAGCACGTCCATGTTCGCCGACCGTCCGCGAAGCGCGCGGTATGCGCCGAAATAAAACTGTCTGCCGAACCAGAACTGCACCGGAGCCGCCATCGCAAACTGGAACCACGGGTCCATAAAAAGCTCCGGCACCCAAACGGAAGAAGTGAACGCCCAATGCGTAAACATCGTCCACAACAGTGGCAGCGTGAGCAACGCCGACCACAAAAAACGGTTGCGCAGCCGCCTCCGTTCCTCGTCCCCGCTTAGCTCCCCTCCCTCGCTTCCTTCGCCCGCCAGCTCCTGCATCCCGTACCCGAGCTGCCGCACCTTCTCCCCGATTTGCGGGACGCCGATCTTCTCCTTGTCGAACGCCACGGCCATCCGTTCCATCGCCAGATTGACGGTCACCCCGTCGACGCCTTCCATCCTGCCCAAAGCTTTCTCGATCCGCGCGGCACAGGCGGCACAGGTCATCCCGGTCACCCGGAACGTGGACCGCTCCACATACGGACTGTTGAGGCTCATCGTATCCACTCCGATCTTGACAAGCGTTACATCCCATATATATGATCCGGTCCGCATTTCATGCTGGCTCGTTCGGGCCGTTTTCGCGGCGTATGCGCTTTGATTTTGTATACTGGAAGATGGAAAGTTCTTCTTAGATCACATGAAACCGGCGGCCAATCTATGATAAACTAATAGAAACCAACCTACGATCAGGAGAGAGATTATGGCTGTCCAACTACAGAACGACTGGGCTCCGCTGCTCGAAGCGGAATTCGCCCTGCCCTATTATTCCGAGCTTCGGCACTTTCTCGCCGAGGAGTACCGCAGTGGCACCGTTTACCCGGATATGTACGATATTTTCTCTGCGCTGCATCTGACCGGTTATGAGGATACGAAGATCGTCATCCTCGGTCAGGACCCGTATCACGGTCCCGGGCAAGCCCATGGCTTGAGCTTTTCGGTCAAACCCGGCGTACCCGCCCCTCCGTCGCTTCAAAACATTTATAAGGAATTGCAGGACGATCTCGGCTGCAAGTTCCCGAACAACGGCCATCTGGTCAAATGGGCGGAGCAAGGGGTGCTGCTGCTCAACACGGTGCTCACCGTCCGGGCCCACAACGCGAATTCGCACCGGGGCAAAGGCTGGGAAGCTTTTACCGACCGGATCATCGCTTTGCTTAATGAACGCGAGAAGCCTGTTGTCTTCATCTTGTGGGGCAGTCCCGCCCAGCAGAAAATGCAGCATATCGATACGTCGCGCCATTTTATTATCCGTTCTCCGCATCCGAGTCCGTTATCGGCCTACCGTGGCTTTTTCGGCAGCAAGCCGTTTTCGAAAGCAAACCAGTTTTTGCGCGAACGCGGGATGGACGAGATCGATTGGCAAATTCCTGATTTGTGAGCGGGACTGATCTTTCGGCTTCTTGATGGTGTTAAGACGCCAGGTACCAGCGTCTCTTATCCGGCGGTTTGTACCTGCTGTCATGCGATAGGAGCGATTTGCGGCTTCTATTTCGCGCTTTGCCTTCTGGCAGTTCAAGGATAAGAGCGGTTTGCGCCTCTTTTTTCTGCAGATTCGGAGGAAATCCTCTGATATGGGCGATTTAGCAGCTGCTAACCGCTCTTATTTTCGCAACAAGCCTCGTTTCCGAACAAATAAGGAGTGCAAATTGCTCTTATGGCTCCTGCCGAAAGAAAAAAGCCGGACCTCGAAGGCCCGACTTCATCCATATCTGTATCTGTATTTGTGAGTTTTACGCCTGTCCGAATAAGGAAAGAAACCGGCCGTAGCCTTCTTCCTCCATTTTGTGCTTCGGAATGAAGCGCAGCGCTGCGGAGTTGATGCAGTACCGCAGGCCGGTCGGCTTCGGCCCATCATGGAACACATGGCCCAGATGCGAATCGGCCTCTTTGCTGCGGACCTCGGTCCGGATCATATTATGGCTGATATCGACATGGTCGGTTACCTGCTCATCGAGAATCGGCTTCGTGAACGATGGCCAGCCGCAGCCCGAATCGAACTTGTCGAGCGAGCTGAATAGCGGTTCTCCCGATACGATGTCGACATAGATGCCTTCTTCCTTGTGATCCCAAAATTCGTTGCGGAACGGCGGCTCGGTTCCGCTGTTTTGGGTAACCTCGTATTGCATCGGGGTCAGACGTGTCTGCAGCTCGCTGTCGCGATTGCCATCCTTCCAGCGCTCCTTCAGAAACTTCGCGCGGCCCGAACCGGTATAATAAGCCTGATAGCGGAGCGGATTCGTCTTGTAGTAGCCCTGATGGTAAGCTTCAGCCGAGTAAAAAGGCGCGGCCGGCAAAATCGGCGTAACGATCGGTTTGTCGAACCGTCCGCTCTCTTCCAGACTGCGCTTCGACTGTTCGGCCAACCTTTTCTGCTCGTCGTTATGGACGAAAATGGCCGTCGAATACGAATGGCCGCGGTCGGCAAACTGCCCGCCGGCGTCCGTCGGATCGATTTGCCGCCAGAACAGGTCAAGCAGTTGCTCATACGAAAACACCTCGGGATCAAACGTGATCTGCACCGCTTCGACATGGCCGGTTCGGTCCGAGCATACTTGCTCATAGGTCGGATTCTCTACATGGCCGCCCGTATAACCGGATACGACCTGGATGATGCCCGGCTGTTTGTCGAACGGCTTCACCATACACCAGAAACAGCCTCCGGCGAAAGTTGCCAGCTGATAAGAGTTTACATCGGCGCTCATTGCTGATCACTCCTTTGTACAAACGACGATTTCCGCCGTGTGATGGGTTGTGTGCACATCTAACAACATTATACCATTGTTCGTCCCCCTGCCGCGAGGCGGCGACGATTACGCCTGCACGTTCCGGCCGTCGTACCTTGATCCGATAGTCCGGCTATAGCCGACTTTTCCGTTTCCCCTTTGTCTTATGTATGCTATTCTTGATCATAACATTAGTACAGGCATCGGAGGAGGCAACATGATCATCGGACGATGTATCCACCTATTCCGGGACGAATCGAGGTGGGACGCCGGAGCACCCGGTAAGTCCGCGAAGGTTAGAACGATCCCGGTCACCCTTTTTTACCCGGCGCACTCCGACGGTTGGCCTGGCGATTCCGTTCGTCCTTCCAGCTACGCCGATCTGTTCGCCCCCTCTTCCGAAAAAGCTTTGGAGCTGCTCGCTTTAATGGGGGTCGACCCGGACTATATGAAACGGATGGAGACCGGAATATGCGAAAACGCCGAAGTGTCGGAAGCCGGCAGCCCTTTTCCGGTCGTTTTATTCAGCCCGGCATTCGGTGTCGTCAAAGATATGTATACATATTTCGCAAAGGAGCTTGTGAACCGCGGTTATGTTGTCGTGACGCTTGGCTCCCCTTACGAATCGATTTTCTCGGTTTTGCCCGACGGCCGCTTGGTGCGGCAATCGGAGCTCGTTTCCCAGATACGCAATAACGATAAGGAGTTGTGGGAAGCGCTTCTGGAGCAGCGGGTACGCGATCTGCTTTTCGTGCTGGACCGGCTTGAGGATTGGAATCACTCGAATGGGACGGCTCCTATAAGCATGCGGTTCGACTTAACGTCCGTCGCCGTGGCCGGCCATTCGCTAGGCGGAGCCGGAGCGTACGTAGCGTTGAGCCGGGATTCCCGCTTGCGCACAGGCATCCTGCTTGATCCCAGCTTTCACCTGATCCGGGAGGAGTATCACGGACGGGCCAACGTTCCCCTGCTCATCTTGAGGGAGCAAAATACGACTGCCGATTCACTCAAAGGCCAGATGTCGGATGAGGTGGCTCTCCCTCTCATCGAGGGCGTCAGACAGCTTACCGACTCGTATTCCGGGTTTCTTTCGATGGTCAAAATCATCGGAGCCGACCATATGACCTTTAGCGATGTGCCCCTCCATTATCAAAATGAAGATGTTGAGGCGAAGCACGTGACGATAAAACGGCTCGCCGGCTCCTTTCTGGACCAGTTTCTAAAACACCGGGGCAGCAGCTACTCCGATCTGCTCAGTCTGGAGCCCGCAGAACCATTCAAGTCAACCGACCGTCAAGGCGATTCGTCTTCTTAATAGCCGGACTTATCCGCTACCCGGCACGAATAGGCCGGACCGATTCGTCTTCTCATTTCAGCCAACGAACCAGAAAACGGAGGATCTCCAATGAAACCGATTCGCAATTCCGCAAAGGCGGTCCTGATCCGTGACGGACATATTTTGCTAACCAAAAACAAAGATGACAAAGGGTATTTTTATTTGTTTCCCGGCGGCGGTCAGGAGCCGAAGGAGGAGCTGAAAGACGCCGTCGTCCGCGAATGTCTGGAGGAGATCGGCCGGCGGGTGCAAGTAGGCGAGCTGCTTCATGTGAGGGAATACATCGGACAAAACCATCAATTCGCCGAATGGGACGCCGATGTGCATCAGGTCGAGTTTTACTTCAGCTGCGAGCTGATTGGCGTAGAAACCGGCGGCTTCTCCGGTTCCAACCCCGATTCCGCTCAAGTGGGCGCCGAATGGGTCGAGATTGCAAAGCTGGATGAAATCAGGCTGTATCCGGATACGATATCGAAGCTGCTGCAAGCCGGGAAGAATGGTCCATGTTACTTGGGAGATACCAACTGACGCACAACGAACATTTTTCACGCGGGCAGACCAGGAAAGGAGCTGGACATTGAAACGAGTCATCGTAATCGGATGCGCCGGGTCGGGCAAGTCAACCTTCTCCAGGCAGGTCGGTGAACGTACAGGCTTGCCGGTCGTCCATCTGGATGCATATTACTGGAAGCCGGGCTGGATCGCCACAGAAGCGGAATCGTTTGACCGGGAACTGCAGCGGATGATGCAGACGGACAGCTGGATCATGGACGGCAACTACTCGCGGACACTGGATACGCGGCTGGACCGGGCGGATACGGTTTTCCTGTTCGACTTCCCCCGTTATTTGTGCTTGTACCGCGTCATCAAGCGAAGAGTGCAGTACCACGGGCGATCCCGAGCCGATATGGGAGAAGGATGCGAAGAGAAACTCGACCTCGCTTTCCTGCGCTGGGTCTGGAATTTCCGCAAGCGGAACAGACCGAAGCTGCTTACCAAGCTGGACGAAGTTCGCGCCAGTCACCAGGTGGTCATCTTCAGAACCCCGAAAGAAGTTCGCAAGTATTTGGCGGCGTTGCGGGAGGCGGAGTAGTGTAGTCTGTCCGTACGATGACAATCCGGCTGGTCGGAAGAGCAGCCGGTGACGGGGCGACTGACTGTAGGGTGACAGCCACTTCTCCCTGTACCCGCGCGATATCTCGGACAGGGGTCCGACTCCCCTTGACCCCATGTATACAGCTTCGAATTATGTAAAGGAGGTGCTGCCGTGCAACGATTCAAGCGTTGCTTGCTTTTGCTGCTGATGCCGGAAGAGAAAAGCGGTTCCCCGATCTGTTCGTAATCCGAATAGAAGGAGGAAACGTTCGCTTGCATCAACAAATTCGCATGTTATTTAACGATACCTTGCTCCATCAGTGTGCCGTCCGGTTCGGATTTGATCCGAACGACTTGACCAACCTGCACGGGTTCCAAAACTTTGTGTACGCCTCCAGCCGCGGCGGCAAGCCTTATATCCTGCGAGTCATACACAGCTCCCACCGGAGCGCCGGACAAGTTCAGGCCGAGCTGGACTGGCTTCGCTATTTAACCGAACACGGCGTTAATGCGGCTGTACCGGTCCGTACTCCGGACGGCGAGCTAATCGTCACTATCGGCTCGGGAGATTGCTACTTCATCGCGTCAGCGTTTGCTCGTGCGCCGGGCAGCAAGCCGGATCACCGTTCGTATACGGAAGACGACGAGCTGATCCGGGAACTGGGCCGGCTGACCGGCAAAATCCATGCCCTGTCCCGATCCTATGCGGTTCCGAAACCTGCTCCGGTACGCGGCTCTTGGCAGAACAACCAGTATGTAACCCAACTGCACGAATATGTACCGGAATCCTATGCGTCTATTTTGCCGCCCGTGGAACGGTTTGTGTCTTTGCTGAGCGGACTGCCGCGATGTCCCAATAGTTTCGGCCTCATTCACGGCGATATTCATATGAACAATTTTCATGTGGATGGCGGCATGCTGACATTATTTGATTTCGACGAATGCGAATACAGCTGGTTTGCATGCGACATTGCGAATCCGCTTTTTTACGCGACGCCGCTTCCTAGCGACGGTACGGATCGCCGGCACTTAGTCGCTCAACGTTTCTATGACGCGTTCATGGAAGGTTATTGCACGGAGCATACGTTATCCTCACAATGGCTGCAGCGTCTGCCGCATTTTCTCCGGCTGCGGGAGCTGCTTGTGCTCTCAGGTGCTTTCCGAAGCCTGGATCTGGACCATCTGCACCCGTGGTCCAAGGAGATGATCGAGTTTACTTGCCGCAATCTGGAGTATGATTTGCCGTATCTGGACATCCGATTCTGCTAAACGGACGATTTCGTTATACAATAGGAATATCTACTAATAAAGGAGATGTGGACTATGACCAAAAAAGTGTCGCTCGCCGATGCAGTCAAACAAAAGCTGGCGGAGAAAAAAGCGGCGGCAGCAAACGCCAACAATTCGCATAAACCTAATGCCGGCCAGCAGCCGCATATGAAAAGTCAAACGCATAAAAAGACGAGTACTTTGAAGAGACGGACAGGCGGCGGCTGAACAAAGCGGCGGCAAGGCCGGAAGCAAGCACCTGAAAAAAGCCTCATAGAGTAACAGGCAACCGGCGTGCGATAAACCATCGTGCGCCCGTTGCTCTGTGCACGAAACAACAAAGCCTGCGAGATAGCAGGCTTTGTTTCGTAATATCGGCGGAATCATCAAATTTCAACGCGGAAGCCGCTATTTCTCAGCCTAATCAATCATAGCTCGTCCCCTCCGCCAAAAGCCTGCTTCTTGGATCATTTATCCGGGAACAGGTCTTGGACGATCAAAAGGCTGCTCGCTAGCCTCTTTCCCTCCAGTTAGTCTCGCTTGAAACTCGCTTGAACTCACTTGAAACTCGATTGAGCTCACCCGCCCTACTTTTCGTACTCACCCCTTAGGCTCAGAAAAAGCCCGGTCGTTTTCAGCGGCCCAGCGGTCTTTCTGCACCGGCTCCGGTTCGGCTTGTCCCTCGCCCCTTGCGCTCGACTACTGTTTTTCAAACACCGGCCGCTCGGACCTTCCCCGGCGGATACAAGTCCAAGCGCCTAGGGAACTAAAACTCTAACGGACACAGCGGCCGTTTTTGCGGTGAATTTCGATCAATTTAATTTCTAAAGGACATAGATGCAACTATTTGATGAGGAATGCCACTTTTGAAGGTGGTTCAGAGTAAATAAGCGCTGTGGTGACCGTTACATCATAACTAACTGTTTTTTAGCGAAATAGCCTCCACCATGTCCGTTAGAGCGTGGTTCAGCTTAAATTCGGGCTCAGCTTCCCTTTAGCACGCAAAGAACATAAACGTTCCGGCAGATTTCAAAAAGCCCCAGAACCGCTTTATCAAGCGTTCTGGGGCCCTTCTATCTCGAATTAGCCGTTCGCATAAACATGCGGGTTTTGACGGCGGCATTCTGCCATAACAGCCATTTGCTGGCGAACTTGCTCCGGCGTAATTTCGAGCTCTGCACCGGTCGTCAGCGAATTGTGAAGCATCGAATACAGCGACGCCGTGTTGTTGTCGAACATCGACAGACCTTCAACCGCCGCATACTGCCACGAATCCTCGTACCAAGTCAGCGTCTCGCTGCAATAAGCAGGATCGCCATTGGCATTAAACAGCGGACCGCGGGTCAGTTCTTGATGAGGCGCTTCTTCCGACTTGAAATATTTCCATTGCAGCTTCTGGGTATTGCCCGTCAAGCCGCCGTTCGTTCCTTGGATCGTAAATTGCGGTCTCGGATATGTCGAGCAGGACGAGATCTCCAGATCGATCGTCGGACGACCTTGTCCGCGCATAATGATTTTTACATAATCCTCGGCGTCGCCGAACGTGTTCGCCCGGTCCATGATGCAAGTAATCTGAGGCATGATGTCCGTTCCGAACAGCTGCAGCGCCTGGTCTACCGGATGAGGGCCCGTGTTGAGCAGGTTGCCGCCGTTATTTTCTTGCAGCGTCTGCCAGTCCCAGCGGCGGGCAAATCCGTTATTCGTAAAGTCAACTTGTACGATGCGGCCGAGCACGCCGGAATCGATAATTTCGCGCATTTTCAGAAATGCCGGCATGTAGCGGGACTGCTGGAATACAGCCAACACTTTGCCGGATGCTTTCGAAGCGGCAATCAGGTTGTCCACTTCTTCAGGCGTTTTGGCAAGCGGCTTCTCGCAAAGCACGTTGAATCCTTTTTGGAGCAGGTCGAGCGAGATCGGATAGTGCAAATCGCTTGGGGAAGCGTTTACGACGAGATCCAAGTCTTCGTTCGCAACCATTTCCTCGTAGCTAGCATACGCTTTGCAGCCATATTCCTTCTCCGCGCGGATGCGGCGGTCTTCCATTCCGTCAGCTACTGCAGTAATCTTAAACTTGTCAGACATCCGGATCAGCTGGTTGCCGTGAATGTTGCGACCGCTACGACCTTGTCCGATAATACCCACCTTTAAAATACTCATGGCTTGAGTTCGACTCCTTTTAAGTTGACAAAATTGGTAAGGAAAGCTCATTCGCCCCTTCAAACCGGCAAAGCACAATTCCTTATCGAAAAACAACACCGCTACACGTACTATAACGCGTAACGGCTGGCATCTCTTGCACTATTTTATTATTACGATTGATTTATTTTTAGAGGATATTCAAAAAGTCCGCTTTTGATCACGAAGCCTACTCGACATCAAATATGGATTTCAGCCGGAACTTCCGCTGCTCACAAAAGCTTCCACTGCGCTCCACTCCTCATCTCCTAGCTTCATCCCATCTTCCCGCTGCTGAAAACCGGACTTTTTTAACACGCATTTTTTAGTTATTCATCACCGATTTTTTGTATTCGGTCGGAGTCAGGCCGGTCCGTTTCTTGAACGTACGGATGAAATGGCTCAGATGCCGGAAGCCGACTTGGAAGCAGATCTGCGTCATCGTATGCACGCCGAGCCGGATTAGCTCTTTGGCCCGCTCGATCCTTACCTCGTGAAGATATTCGACGAATGTCTGCCCGGTTGCCTTCTTAAACAGATGGCTGAAGTAGGCCGGCGTCATATTGGCGATATAAGCGCCCTTTTCGAGCGGAATGTCCTGTCCGTAATTTTCGTGAATATGGCGGATCACATCCTGGAATTGCTGATATTGCGGCTTCTGGCAGGCGGCTTGATGACGCTGGCGATCCGTTTTACGGAATTCACGGTCGATCAGGATCAGCAGCTTGACTACGTTGATCTGAACGGAAAACTCGTAGCCTTCCTCCCGCTCCTCAATCTCCTCCTGAATATCCTGAAGCAGCTGCTCGACCAGCAGTTGCTTATCCTGGGAGATGTGCAGCCACGGCTGCAGCCATTCCGAAGAAGTTCCCGACTTCTCGAACTGGGTGACATGATGGAAGACGGAACGTGAAAACGGTCTCAGATGGTCACCGAGAAACGCCGGCATAAAGTCCAGCAGGACGAATTCCAATTCTTTACCGTCTATCGTATTAATGCTATGCGCTTTCAAAGGCGGAATAATAAACAGATCGCCTTTTCCGACGGTAAGCGTTTTATCGAGAAAGTGATGGTTGCCTACGCCTCTGACGACATACGCAATCTGAATGTAATCGTGCATATGAAGCGACTGCTGGAATTTGAGTCCTTTGTGTCTGATAAACTTGAATTGGAAATCGTCCGTCAATTGATCTTTAAAATGCAACAGATGGGCGTTCATGACGATCCTCCCGTAAAACGGCCATAATCGCTGCAATCCCGCAGCTCCTACTTCTTAGTCTATTACAAAACGGACATTCTAACAACCAAACGGGAACAAGGGACAAGTCCATAAATAGTCTCTAATAGACGGTGCCGCCAAGCTGTGGGCTTCCGTCGCCTTCCAGCATATCCCGCACTTTGCGAAGAAGGTGCGGATAGATGGCCGGATACGTGAGCCGCTCCGGAATTCGCTCCAGCAGCGCAACTTCCGCCATCTCGTAGGGCGGCAGCGGTCCCGGCGCCGAAGCTTCCGCGTAGTAGAGCATCCCAAAGCTCTCCGGCTTGCCCGCGAACGTAACGGAATACGCGGCTACCGTAAACAGCCGGCAGCTCACAACGCCCGTCTCTTCGTACAATTCCCTGCGGGCCGCTTGTTCCGGCGTCTCTCCCGGTTCGATCCGGCCTCCGGCGAACTCCCACGTATCCCGCCGGGCGTGGCGCGACAACAGCCACTTGCCGTTGTGCCTGGGGATTACGACGACATAGTCGCACTTTGTCCCGATAACCGGCGAATCCGCATTGTACAGCCTCACTTCCGCCATATGACTCCTCCTCTCCCCCGCGCCTCCGTCAGGAACTTACAATCCGCATGCTGCCGTCAGAGGGGCCGAACGTCAAAAACAGCTTCCCTGCCGTCGTCTTGACGTGGGGTACGCGGCTGTCCTTGCCCGACAGCTCGACGTATGCCGAATAAATCGCCAGCGGGTCCCGGTTGCGGAACGCCTCGACAAGCGATTCGAAGCCGCGCCCTCCCGCAATCGGAACTTCTCCGCAGCGTCTCTTCGCGACGGGTCCCCGCTCCCCGCAGCGGTCGCAAGAAAGCGATTTCAGCTTGGCGCGGGCGCGGCTGATCGTAATCTGGACCGAGCCTTCCGTTGCGGTCAGGAGGTATGCCGTCTCTTTGGCGGTAAAATCAAATACGTCCATCAGCAGCAAAATGACCAAATATTTGGGCGACAGCCGATCGGCCAGCACCTCCAGCAGCTCCCGGGTATCGAACTCGGTCTCCGGGACGGCGAGACGGTCGTGCTCCTCGTCCAGCGGCTCGGAAACAAGCCGCTTTTTCCGCAGCTGATCGATCCACAAATTCGCGGCGATCCGGTACAGAAACGATTTGGACAGCGCACGGCCCGGATTCGCCTCAAGCGAACGGATCACCCGGATCGTCGCTTCCTGCAGCAAATCTTCGGCGTCCCAGCGGCAGCGCGTTATTTTCAAACAATACCTCATCAGTTCCGGTCTAAGCTGATCGAACCGATCCATCGAAGCAGACGGTCCGAAGCCGGAACGCTCAAGTCGTTTCGTATCCAATATGTATCCGCCTCCATAACGGGCCGGCAACCAATATCTCCCATTATAGCGTACATACGTTCTCATTTCCAGACTGATTTTTAATTATTTCATCCATTTGCGCATCATCCGGTAGCCGGTCTTCGATGACGGATAACGGAACGGCAGATCGAACGCGGTCGTCTGCTTCAGCACGCTCTTATAATGCGAGAAGGCGCGGAAGCCGTATTCCCCGTGGTAGCTCCCCGTCCCGCTCTCCCCGACGCCGCCGAACGGCAAATACGGGCTGGACAAATGCATCAGCGTATCGTTGATGCAGCCGCCGCCGAACGAGATTCGCGAGAGCACGTTGTTCTGGACCGCTTCCTCTCCGGTAAACAAATAAAGCGCAAGCGGCTTCGGCTTGCCGAGCACGAAACGGATCGCTTCATCCAGCTCCCCGTATTCGAAGACCGGAAGAATCGGGCCGAATATTTCATCCTGCATCGACTCCGCATCCAGAGGAACATCTTCCATCACGGTTGGCGCAATCTTATACAGCAGCGTATCGGTTTCCCCGCCGAAGGCGACGGTTCCTTGCTGCAAATAACGGCTTAAGCGCTGGAAATGCCGCTCGTTTACAATTTTCGGATAGTTGACGTTACGGACCGGATCTTTCCCGTAAAACTGCTCGACCGTCTGGTGCAGCCGGTCAATCAGCTCCGCCTTCACCTCCCGGTGGACCCATACATAATCGGGGGCGACGCATGTCTGGCCGGCGTTCGTAAATTTGCCGAAAGCGATCCGGCGGGCAGCCAGCAACAGATCGGCATCGCGATGCACGATACAGGGGCTTTTGCCGCCAAGCTCCAGCGTTACGGGGATCAGCCTTTTGGCCGCCTCCTGGGCGACGATCGACCCGACGCGCGTGCTGCCGGTAAAAAATATACAGTCGAACGGCTGCCGGAGCAGCCGGCCGGTAACCTCGGCGTCCCCTTCAACGACCGCGACATACCTCGGATCGAACGTATTCCGCACGATATCGGCGATCAGCGACGATACCGCAGGCGTAAGCTCCGACGGCTTCAGCACCGCCGTATTGCCTGCGGCTATCGCCGCGATCAGCGGGGCGAACGTCAGTTGAACCGGGTAGTTCCACGGCGATATGATAAGCGCCGTTCCGTAAGGCTCCGGGACAATGCTGCTTTTGCTGCCGAGCAGCAGCCAGGGCGTCTTGGCTTTTTTCGGCTTGGCCCAGGCCGCCGCGCGCTTCATTACGAACGTGATCTCCGCAAGCAGGAAGCCGATTTCCGAACCGTACGCCTCCGCCTTCGGTTTGTTCAAATCGTGTTTGAGCGCTTCGAATATGCGGTCTTCGGCCCCCCGAATCGCCTCTCTCAGCTTCTGCAGCATATCGAGACGGAAACGGATATCCTTCGTAATACCGCTGTCAAAATACGACTTCTGGCGGCTGACAAGCTCCTCTATGGTGATTTCCATCGCGCTTCTTCCTTTCAAGAGATGATTGAAGCCTTGCCGCAGCTTCTATAATTCACTACAATAATAGAGACTATAAATCGAAGGACGGTCGTATGGTAACGATTTACGATATCGCCAAGCAAGCGAACGTTTCCGCGATGACGGTGTCCCGGGTCATCAACAACTCCGGAAGAATCAGCGCCAAGACGCGGGAAAAGGTCAAACGAATCATGCAGGAGATGAACTACGTCCCGAATTCGACGGCGCGCAGTCTGGTGAAGCAGGAGACGAAGATGCTGTCGCTCCTGATTACCGATATCACGAACCCGTTTTTCACGACGCTTGCGCGAGGCGCGGAGGACGCCGCTCTTAAGCTCGGGTACAAGCTCTTGTTCGGCAACAGTGACGAAAACTTGTCCAAGGAAAGAGAGTATGTGGACATGGTGCTCTCAACGCGGGTGGACGGTCTGCTGTTCGCTCCTTCGTCGGATGCGTCGGCGGAACATCTAGCGATGCTGAGGCTGCACCAGATCCCTTTCGTGCTGATCGACCGCGAAGTGCCCGGCGTGGAAGCCGATATGGTGCTGGGCGACAACCGCGACGGAGCGCTCCGGCTGACCGAGCACTTGATCTCGCTCGGCCACGAGCGCATCGCATTCGTCAACGGCAGCTCCACGGTGTCTACGGCCCGGGAACGCAGCTCCGGCTACCGGGAAGCGCTGCTGAAGCATGGCATCCGCTACGATCCGGAACTGGTGATGGAATGCAGCTTCAACCATTTTGACGATTCCGACCTGCTGGACCGTATCCTGGCGCTGTCCGAGCCGCCAACCGCCATATTCGCCGCCAACAACGTGCTGGCGGTCAGCGTCATCGCCTGTCTGCGGGACAAGGGAATCGGCGTTCCGGAACAGATGTCCGTCGCCTGCTTCGAAGACGTCGGCCTCGCCTCCAGACTCGACCCGTTTCTTACCGTTGCGGTTCAGCCTGCCTACGAGTTCGGTTACCGCGGCATTCAACTGCTTGTGGACCGGATTAACCGGAAAGACGGCGAAGAACGGCAGGTCGTCCGGTTCCCTTCGGAGATGATCGTCCGCAAGTCGACCGGCAAGCCGCGTCCGCCGTCGTCTTGACCCCATTTTTGCACTTAACCTTGAAAGGATGTTTCTTCATGAGCGTTGTCAACATTTCCGGCTTGTCGCCGGCCTTTTTTATCACAGTTGCCGTCTTTCTGATGTTTATCCTATCCATGCTCTCGCTAGGCATACTCCGCATGTTTCAACTTAGGAAACGTTCGGGAATCGTATTTTTCGTACTGGGAGTCATCGGGATCGCCGCATTCAGCTACATATTGGCTTCCGGCATGATACCGGCCACGAATTGAGCCCGCTCCTGTTCCGCGGAAGCGCCTAACCGTTTCTAAGGCTGCTCGGCCAGAGGACGAAGGCGCTCCGGTCCGTCTCCGCCCCGATCTTCCTGAACGTTTCGGCCGCCTCCGCTTGGGGGGCGGCCGTTCCGTCCCAGCTGTCCACGACGATTTTCCGCAGACCGGATTGTTTCAGCATCACCCGCACCGTCTCCAGCAGAAGTCCGCTGTCGACTCCGCCCGCTTCGCCCGTTTCTCCCCGAACCATAGTCACGAACCGTTTCCCGTTATTCTCGATCCACAGCACCCATCTGCCGCCCTGAAACACCAAATAATTGCCGGGTTTGCGCGCATAGCCGGCGGCCGGTTCCTCCGGCCATTTGAGCAGCGCCCCGTACGGGTTCGCCGGATCGACAGACGACAGGACGAGCGTCTCCCCGGTACGGCTGCCGGAGGCTTGCCTTAACCGGTCGATCGTATCCGTGGTCGACACTTGCATATACGGAATCCCTTCGATCCAAAACCCTTTGGCCAGCATCCCCCAGTCTTCCAGCTTGCGGATCGTATCCTGCAAACGGTCGGTCTCTCCCGGCAGATGCCGGGCCAGGATGTCGCGCGTAATCACTCCGTAGCTTTGCAGCAGATGATGAATCCAGGCGACGACCGTTTTCTCCGCCTCCCCCGCCTCAGGGACCCGCTCCTCCTCCGCGATCGCATACCAGCGCCCCAGTCCGGACTGGAACCCTTTGCGGGCCGAAGCGCGCGAGCCCGAGCTTGTTCCGTGCATCCGGATCGGAGCGAACTGGTCATTCGAGATGCGGCCTTCCCAGACGAGGCCCAGCAGCTTCTCCATAAGCTGGGAAGGGGCAAGGCCCGTATCCCGGCTCAGTGCGGTGAGGAAGCTCGCCCCCTTGCCGCGGAGCAGCTCCAGCAGCTCCGGCTCGGCGGACGGTCCCGGGCGGCTGGCCAGAGCCGCATACAGCTCCTTGGACTCGGTCAGGAAAAAAGCCACCTTCCCTTCCTTGTCCCCTTCCTCTTTCCGGCCGAACCAGACGGTTTCTCCGGAAGCGCACAACAAATCAAGCATCTCTTTTTTGTAGTCGGGCACGCGCGAAGGGAAGACAAATGACTCCCAGTGGGACACCGGCAAAAACACCCCCTGCAGCTTGCCGATCACTTCGCGAAGTCCCGCGCCTCCGGATTGCCGGCTGCCCGGCGTGACGAACTGCAAGTCGAGCAGCAGCCGGCAATAGCGATCCTGCCCGACCGGCTCGGTCCTTTGCCGCATCTGCCCGATCGTAAACCGCAGCAGCCGGGACGCGGCGCTGCGGCTCGTATACAGCTTCTCGTCCTCGGAGCCGGCAAAGGGCGACCGTTCGATCGTGCCGTCCTCTTCCCAGCGGCCGATCCAGCTTGCGGCTTCCGCGAGCCCGATCGCGTACCGGTCCCGAAGCTGCTCCGCCGTAAAGGCGATCTGCCGCTCCGCATAACGGCGGAGCACGAAGGAAGCCGACTCGGGATCTTCCGTAAACGACCGGTACGTATCCGCTTCGTCCGAGCTGATCCACCTCTGCTCTCCGCCGATCTTCACATCGCGGATCGCTCCCCGGCGCTTCAGCTCGGCCAGCGCTTCCTCGGCGGGATTGTCGTCGCCCAGTCTGCTGCGAATCTCGCTTTGCGACAAATCCCCCTGCCGTTTCAGCAGACGCTGCAGCCGGTCTGCCGAAGGGATATTTCCGTAACCCCCGTCGTCGATCCACGCCTGGGCCTCTTCCGCATCCATCAGCGACTGAAACGCGGACGGCTCGAAAAATTGACCGGCCAGCTCCTTGCTCACTGACAGCAGCCGGTATTGAATATCTTTGGAGACCGCATCGGATTCGTACATCAGCACATTCACGAAATCCCACATAAACTGGGCCGCAAACGGCGACGGGTAGCCGGACCGCTTCACTTCCACCTCCAGCGCGCCGTCGCGGATGCCGCGGAACAGTTCCCTCACTCTTTCCGGCTCCAGCAATTCCTGCAGGCAGACGCGCATCGTCTCCTGTACGAGCGGAAACCGCGCCGCATACGGCAGCGACTCCTCCAGCAGCCGCTCGCTGCGCAGCCGCTGCTGCCAGAGCGGAATCCGGCTGAAGCCGCGGGCGAGCAACAGCGACGTCTGCGCCATATGCCGGAACGTGACGCCGAATAGCGGCGAAGAGGGAATCGATTCGCCGAGCAGTTCCTCCAGATTATCCTCGCCTACGCTCATCCATACTCTCTCAAAGGCGGGGTCCCAATCCTGGAACATAAACTCGATCCCGTTATCCCGCACGGTCGAGCTGATTTTCGTCGTAACACGGGTTTCCATCCATCTTTGGAGCGCCAGCATCCAGGTGCGGTTCGTCTGACGGCCGAATACGGTATGGATGACCAGATGATGCCGCTTCAGTTCATCCTCGTAATGCTCCACGACGATCTTCCGGTCGCTCGGCAACGCGCAGGCCGACCGCTGTGCGTCCACAAAGTGGACAAGCGCTTCCGCGGCATGCCGGTCCAGCCGGTATTCCGCCGTCAGCCATGAAGCCGTCGCGGAGCCCGCTTCCCTGCCCACCCGCTCGTCCAGCTCGCCGAGCAGCGCGCCGACCTTGCGGGACAGCTCGAAGGAGCGGCCCAGCCCGTCTCCCCGCCAAAACGGTATCTCGCTGAACGCATTGCCCGTCACTTCCGACGCATAAATCCGGTCTCCCTTGATCGATGCGATCCGGTACGAAGCCGTCCCGAGCTGAAACACGTCCCCGACCCGGCTCTCGTGTATGTATTCCTCGTCCAGCTCGCCGATATGGACGCGCGAATCGGCATGATACACCGGATAAGCCGAGCTTTGCGGGATCGTCCCCGCACCGGTCAGCACCGCCGAGCTCGTCTGCCGCAGCGGACGAAGCGTTCCGCTCTCCCGGTCCCATTCGATTAACGGCCGGCAGTGCGGATAATAGCCGGCCAGCATCCGCAGCGCCTCCGTCATCCGCTCGCGGGAGACGTTCCGGAAGCTGTCGCTTCGGGCCACGACGGCCAGCAGCTCATCGAGCCGCCACTCCTGAGCGGCGACCATCGCCGCTGCCTGCTGGCAGAACACGTCGATCGTCCCTTCGGGGATACGGATCGCCTCGATTCGCCTGGCCGTGATTTCTCTCGCCAGCACGGCGCATTCCGCAAGCTGGCCGCGATGGCGGGCGAGGATAACGCCCCGGCTGACGTCGCCTACGGAATGGCCCGCGCGGCCGATCCGCTGAATGCCGGAAGCGGCCGACAGCGGCGAGTCGATCTGAATGACCAGATCGACATGCCCGACATCGATGCCCAGCTCCAGCGAGGATGTTGCGACCAGGCAGCGCAGCTCGCCCGACTTCAGCGCCCGCTCCGTCTCCAGCCGCTTCTCCCGCGATACGCTGCCGTGATGGGATCTGGCCATCTCCAGGCCCGCCATATCGTTCAGATGAAGCGTCACCCTTTCGCACAGCCTGCGGTTGTTCACGAAAATCAGCACAGACCGGCTGTCTTCCATCAGCTCCATCAGCCGGCCGGCGATCACGGTCCAAATGTCCGACCGGCGGCCCGGCATCGACTGGACTTCAGTCATCGTCACCTGAACGTCGAACGTCTTGGCCATTGTGCTCTGGACGATCGTCACCGGGCGATTCCCGGGTAAAGCTCCGTCCGGGGGAAGGTCCGGACCGTTCCCGCTCCATCCGCCCAAATACTGAGCTACCCGCTCCATCGGATTAAGTGTTGCCGATACCCCGATCCGCTGAACCGGCCGGCCGCACAAATGCTCCAGCCTCTCCAGCGTAACGGACAGATGCATCCCGCGCTTGTCTTCGGCCAGATCGTGAATTTCGTCGACAATGATCTGCTCGACCGTTCTCAGCGTTTGTCTGGCCCGTTCCGAGGCAAGCAGAATATACAGCGACTCCGGCGTTGTGACCAGTACATCGGGCGGATTGCGGAGCATCGACGCCCTTGTGCTCTGGGTCGTATCACCGGTCCGGACACCGGTCCGGATCGGGGTCCAGAGCTCTCCCGTCTTCTCTTCGTGCCGTCTGCCGTACAACTCCAACTCGCGGATAAAGCCGAGCAGATGATCGTGGATATCGTTATTCAGCGCCTTCAGCGGGGTTACATACAGCAGCCGGACGCCGGCTTCCCGTTGTTCCGGTTCATTCCGCCTTCGGACGATCCGGTTCAGGCATGGAAGCAGACCTGCCAGCGTTTTGCCCGAGCCGGTTGGCGCGGCCAGCAGAACGTGCCGGCCCGACGTGATCGGGTCCCATACGCTTCGCTGAATATCGGTGGCCTGACCGAACTTATCCCGGAACCATTCCGCAAGCACGGGATGACAATCCCGCCCGGGCGTACCGTCCCAATCGTGCTCTTGCTTGTCTCCCATACCGGCACTCGCCTTTCGTCGAATAGGTCGAATATATGTTCCGAGTATACCATGAAAAAACTGAAAATTGAAAAAGAACGTATTTTCCGGCTGTCGCCTAATTTTTAGTAGAAATAACGGGCGGACGCATATATGATGGACTTGATGAATAGTTAAAGGTGCGCTTGCAGAAAGGATGGATCGATATCGTGAACGAATCGAGCGGGCCCTTGAACGGGCCGAGCGAGGCATCGCCGGAATCCGGCCGGCAGACGGATTTCGTCCAGCTGCTCCGGGACAACAGCGACTGCCCTGAAACGTTGTACGCCAAAATAACCGGAGACCGCCGGCTGGAGGTGCTTGTTCCGTACAAGGGAACGAGATGCGCCCATTACGACTTCGGCAAAAATCTTCACGACGACTTTATGCTGTTTCGCGGCGGAGCCGTCTCCGAGCTCGTAGTCAAGCCTTCCGGCCAGCCTGACGGAGCGCCGCATATCGACGCTGCCAAACGTTATGACGTGCTGAAGCCGTGGAGCAACAAGGAGTATGCCCTCTGCGTCTCGCCGGCCGGCTCCGGACATCCGCACCAATGGCTGCCCGAGCATAACCGGACGGGAACCGTATTCGCCGTATCGCAGCAATTGTTTATCGACGACAAGGAAGTGACGGATTGGAGCGGGCAGACCGGCTTTCGCCCCGTACAATCGGTACGTCTCGTCCAGCGCATGATCGGCATTCACCCGGACGACCGTTCCCGCCCGATTGCGGAGATCGACTGTTCACATACGGTCGACCGCCGCGGTGTGACCGTGCGTTCGAAGATCATCTGGCTGTATCCGGTATCGATCGGCTCCGGGTACGGCATGATGGTTCCGATCGAAGGCTCGTTTGCTTATAAGCTCGTGACCAGCCTCGGCCGCGTCTATGACGCCACCGCGACGGACCGCAGCCGCACGAATCTGCTGGACGACGACCAGGCGGTCAGCTACGCGTTCCTCCACCGGCCGGACGCCGAAGACGGAAGATCGAATACGGTCGCGGCGATGACGATTCACGATATCGGCTCCACGCTGCGTTACGGCCAGGAAGGACGCCGGAGAAACAATCCGGTTGTCTGGCTGGAGCACCGGAACGAGCAGATCCAGAAGCTGTATCCGCAAGTGTTCGATCAATATACGGCACAAGCCGGAGACTTTTATGAAGCGGCAGGCGTTTATTTTGTCGGCGAATTGCCGGAATCACACCCTCTTCTGATAAAGAGAGATTAGCTTCCGGCCTATTCCGCAGGGAGCTCCTCGTACAGGCGGTTGCTCTCGGCATGCACGTACCGGAGCAGCTCTACCAGCTCGCGAAGCCTTTGCTGCTGAGATTCATACAAGCGCAGAGGCTCGCGGCGCTTGATCGCCACAGCCTCGACGATCAGCCCCCGCCACTGAGCCGGAACGATTCGCAGCCCGTATTCGCCCGCCCCCAGCTTGCTCGTAATGCCATGCTCCCGGATCGTGTACAACTGGCGCAGCATGCCGAGCACGCACCACTCGACCGCCTCGTCCATCATGTCCTGGACGAGACTGTCGCAGCACGACAAGTTCGGGTCGCCGAGGCGCTCCTCCAGCCGGCGCATCCACCCCAGCCAGTAACCGTTCATATTCCGGAAGACATAGCGGAGTAACGGCCCGATCGAAGCGTCGTATTCCAAGGCGACGGCAGGACCGTATACGCAGAGACCGTAATGCTTCAGCGTGTACCAGGTGACCGGATTCAGATCGGCCCCGTGTCCGTCCGTATGCAGCGCCTTCTCGTAATACACGGTAAGCGGACGGATGGCCGGTGCCGGAAGCCCCAGCTGTTCCTGCTGCAGGTACGCCCCCATGAGATCGGTTTTCGGAAGCTCGAATTCCACGTCCCGGTGGGCTTCCGCGATGCCCTGCTGCAATTCGGCCGTCAGCGGCTTCGTGACGATGGCGACGAAATCGATGTCGCTCGTTCCCTCCACATAAGCGTCCAGCGCGACAGAGCCGTATAAGTAAACCGATTGAACCAATCCCGGCACGCGGAGCTGAAGCGCGCGGGTTAGTTTGTTTATCGTAAGTTCGACAGTTGATGGCAGCATGGTTATACTCTCCTCCCAAGTTCGAAAGATCCCCGTTTCCTCCCCATTGTAGCAACCCTCCCGGCAATTCACCTACTGATAGATGAATGATAACAGGATCGCGTCATGAAGCGGAGGCAGGATCGTTGTCGACCGGAGAAGCGCAGCGAAGCTGCAGGCATGCGAAAACCCGCAGCCAAACGGCTGCGGGTACATGTGCCTGTCCTATAGATTCAGCTCGCCTGCAGGAATGAAGGCGGAGCCTCCACCAGTCGCAGTTACTGGATTTCATCCACTTTGCCGTTCAGCTCGCCGCCGGCGTAGTAGCTTAAAATCTTTTTCTTTTGCTCGTCGTAGTAGACATAGGCGGAATACGCCGTCTTTTTCGTCCCCGGGTCCCAGGACACGAACAGCTGGGCCTTTACGTTTTTGTTTTTGATCCCGGCGAGATCCGGCATATCTTCCTTGGCATCGAACTTGTATCCCGTCTTCGGCTCGATATCGTATCTCCATACCTCGGCATCGTCCAAGGCGCTCGTAACTTTCGTGTATCGATCGCCTAGCAGCTTCGTCACCTGCTCCTTAGTCATCGGATCTTTCAGCTTCGTCTTCACAAGCTCCAGGTCGACAGCCGGGGTCTTGGGCTCGGACGTTTCCGGCTTGGCGGCATCAGGCTTCGACGCGTCCGGCTTCGGCGGCTCCGGCGTTTGGTTCGTATTCGTATTCGGCTTCTGCTCCTGCACCGCCGCATTACCCGAGGTCTCCTGGGGCTTGCTTCCGCAGCCGCCCAGTACGATCATCGTACAAACAGCGAGCACAAACAGTTTCGTTTTTTTCAATCCGCTTCTCTCCTTTGTCGCATCGTTGTTGTCGTCGTCTATCGTATCATTGACGTAATAAACTGGCGTTCCGTTACATGATCCTGTGAACAATCCCGTGTTCAACAGCCAATTTTCCTCTATACTCCGGAGTCTGCGTCTCCAAACGGGCTGCTGTAGCCGGCAACGGCCGCCAGCCTTTCCATGACTTCCGCAGCGCTGAGCGTTCCGTACCTTTCGACCGCGTCTACGATTAGAGGAAACAGCTCGATATCGCCCGCGCTGGCAAAACCGCCGATTCCAGGCTGCGCCAGCACGTAATGAACGCAAGCATCGATCGTATCCCGGCTCGCGAACGGCTCGTACCACGTTGCGAAGCTGCGCTCCTGCCCGTGTGCCCAAGGCCCTTTGGCGACCGCCTTGATGACGCGCAGCGAGACGTCCTGCTTTGCCGCTTCAGCGGCCAGAGCGTCGAACGACTCCCGGTACTTCGGCAGCGAGTACAAATAATAATTAAACGGAGTAAGCACGGTTTCAAACGGAAACCGGCGCAGCGCCTCAAGATGGACGGCCGGCGCCTGGTGCCCGTGGCCCGTAATCCCGATATGGCGCACCAGCCCGTCCGCTTTGGCCTCCAGTGCGGCTTCCAGCGCACCGCCCTCGCGCAGGCACAGCTCCAGCTCGTCCGGCGTGCCTACCGCATGCAACTGCAGCAGGTCGAGCCGATCCGTCTGCAGACGTTCCAGTGATCGACGGATCTCTTCTCCAGCTTCCTTTTTACCGCGCTGCGTCGTTTTTGTTGCCAGAAAGATGCGGTCGCGGATTTGCGCCATCCAAGGTCCGAGCCGAAGCTCGGAATCGCCGTAGCTTGCCGCCGTATCGATATGATTGACGCCGTGTTCGAGCGCATAAGCGATAGAGCGGTCCGCCTCCAGCTGTGTAACCTGACCCAGCTTCGCGCCGCCGAACAGCAGCACGGAGCTGTCGAAGCCGATCCGGCCCATTTTTCGTTTGATCATCAACAACGCCTCCTCTGCCCCCACTATACTCCCTGTCCGCCTACTTGGGAAGAGCCTGCCTTCCTTCTATTCGGACTAAAGCAACCGCAGAAAATGTCGAAAAAGAATTATCCTGCAAACGCAAAAAGAGCTGTCCGCAGATCCATACGATCTGCCGGAACAGCTCTGGATGAATGATTCCGATTCCGGTAAGCGAACCGCTCAGCCTTCCTCCTGATAAGTCTTCCTGCCTTGTCCGTCCGGTCCGGCCAGTTCCAGCTGCCCGAAGCCGGTAACCGCCTCGCGCGAGCCGTCGCGGCGCGGGTCCGCATAGGTGACGAACCAGCGGTTGAGACGATCCAGCATCGCCCTGCGATGTTCCTCTGCTTCCGGCACGTCAATCAAATTGGTACGCTCCTCCGGGTCGGCCGCAATATGATACAGCTCATGCGGACCGTACGGATAACGGTGAACGTACTTCCATTCGCGCGTGCGCACCATCCGGACCGGACCGTACTCGTCGTAGATGACGATATCGTCCCGGCCGCCGCCGCTCTCCTCGCCCAGCAGCTCCGGCAAGAAGCTGCGGCCCGGCAGCTTCTCCGCTTCCGGATGCGTGAACCCGCCTACATATTCGAGCAGCGTCGGCATGAAGTCGTAGCCGCTGACCAGCTCGTCGCAGACGCGGCCTTGCGGGATGCGTCCCGGCTGGCTGAAGATGGCGGGTACCTTGACCGAATTGTCGAACATGTTAAACGGGAACGTGCCGTTTCCTTTGCCCCATATGCCATGATGCCCGCAATTAAAGCCGTTGTCGCTCATAAAGCAGACGAGCGTATCGCCGCGAACGCCCATCTCCTCCAGCTTGTCGAGAATCCGGCCGATATTCGCGTCCATGGCCGTCACGGCGGCGAAATACCCTTTCAGATTTTCCTGCTGGTTGTCCGACCACGGAGCCGTCCGGATCGACCACGGATGCTTGGGCTCCTGCGGGCAGCTGTCGAACGCGCAATCGTCGTACATCTCCACATATTCCCGGGGATGATTGTCGATCCACGGGCTGTGCGGGGCCGTATAATGCACGCTTAAGTAAAACGGTCCGCCGTCCCGCTGCGCGTCCAAAAAGGTCAGCGCGTCGTCGGTAATGACATCGGTTAAATAGCCCGGCTCCCGGATCAGCTCGCCGTCGCGGATCATCGGCGCGTTGTAATAAGCGCTGCCTCCGGTCTGATGCACGTACCAGTGTGTAAACCCTTTTTGCGGCGTGCGGCTGTCGCCGAGATGCCACTTTCCGCTTAATCCGCAAGTATATCCATCCGCCGCCAGCAATTCCGTATAGGCCGTTTGCCCTGCCAAATATTCGATCGGCCGCTCCCCTACATTGCCGCCGCGTATCCAGTCGTGCACGCCATGCTGCGAAGGGATGCGCCCTGTCAGCAGGGAGGCCCGGGCCGGGGAACAGACCGGCGAGGTGCAGAAGAAACTCGAGAACCGGGTTCCTTCTGCAGCCAGACGATCCAGATGGGGCGTGCGGATCTCGCCGTTACCCGCGCATCCGAGAGCCCAGGGGCCCTGATCGTCGCTCAAAATAAATACGATGTTGGGTCGTTGTCGCGGGTTGGAACCCATCGTGCCGACGCTCCTCTCGAACTGCAATCATTTTTTTTGCGCCTGATACGCTTTATTGACCGCGTCAAGCACCTTGGCTCCGCCTTGGTCGCGCCACTTTTTGGACAACTCGGCGATCCCGGCGTCGACTTCCCGTTTGCCGGTAATCATCTCCAGATAATACTGGTTGAACAGCTCGCCCAGCACGCCGCCCATCTCCACTTCCTCCGGCGTCGTAACGTTGACGAGGTTCGGAACGATTCCTTTGGAGGCAACTTCCACCGACTGCTTCGCGCGATCGGCCTGCGGCTCGGTCTGCGGCAAATAGTTGACCGTCAGCGGCCATACGACGCTGCCCCATGCCAGCGGATGCGACCAGCCGCTCGGAGAAAATCCGTCCTTCGTCCGTTCTTCCTCGTTGTAGGTAATCGTGTCTCCCTGCTTCGTATAATGCACGCCCTCGAGGCCGAGCTGCAGCAGGTCGCGCCCTTCCTTGGACAGCATAAACTCGATAAACTTCGCCGCTTTTTCCGGATTTTTCGCCTGCTTCGTAACGGCCGTGAACAATCCGTTTTTCGGAGTGCTGATCATGCCCCGCTTGCCGTCCGGACCGGCCGGCGATTGCATGTAGCCCAGCTTGCCCTGCGGATTGACCTTTTGCAGGCTCGACTCCAGCCGGTTCACGTGCCGGAACAGCGGCGCCGGCATAAATCCGACCTTGCCCTGGTAAAACTTCTGTTCCCGCTGCTGGGTATCGTTCAGCAAAAACTCGGGATCAATCAGCTTTTCATTCCACAATTTCCGGATATACTCCACACCTTGCTTAAACGCCGGATGCTCGAAGATCGGAACGACCTTGCCCGAGCTGTCCGTCACCCAGTCGCCGTGCGGAAGCCCGTACGCATACAGGATGAAATTAAACGAGGTGTTAAACCCGGTGCTTTTGTTGGCCGTAAGCCCGTACGTGTCGGCTTTGCCGTTTTTGTCCGGATCGTTTTGTGTGATCGCTTTCATCGCCTGATACAGCTCATCGAGCGTCTGCGGCGGCTTCAGCCCGAGCGTCTCCAGCCAGTCGGCCCGGTACGTCAGTGTCGTATTCGTCCGCTCGGTCTCGATAAACGGATAGCCGTAGTAGTTACCGTTCACTGCCGTCCAGGCCAAATCTTTCTCCAGCTTGGCCTTGATGGTCGGCAGCTGCGGCAAGTATTGGTTCAGGGGAACGAGCATCCCTTCGGCAATCCACTGGCTCAGCGACGCCGACGGGTAATTGATCGTGACGATATCGGGCAAGTCTCCCGTAGCCATCGCGACATTAATTTTCTCGAAGCCGCTTTCCGGAACGACCTTCACTTCAAGATCGATGCCGAGCCGCTTGTTGATCTCCGCGATAATCCGGTCTCCCGGTTGAATCGCTTTGGCGGCCGTATCGCCGGGCGTCAGGAATACGATCTTGACCGGTGCCGACCCGTTGTCCGTCCCGGACGCCGATTCTTTGTCAGCGCCGCAGCCGGCAGCCGTAACCGCCAGCGCCGCGCTAAGCGGCAAAGCAAGCCATTTTTTCTTGTTACCCATAGAATAATCCCCCTTGTTTGAATTGTCCAATTATTCCTTGACTGCACCTAACGTAACGCCCTGCACGAAATAACGCTGGAAAAACGGATAAATCAGCATGACCGGAATGGCCGAGATCATGATAGTCGCCATCTTGATCGACGGGCCGAGCAGAAACGGGCTGTCCCCTCCGGACTGGAAGGACGCTTCGTTGTCGATCAGCATCGACCGCAGAAACAGCTGCAAAGGCCAAATATCTTTGTCTGTTACGTACATAATCGCCGTAAAAAACTCGTTCCATTTCGATACGGCGTAAAATAGCGACACCGTGGCGATGGCCGGCATCGACAGCGGGATAACGATTCGCAGCAAAATCCCGAAGTCGCTGCAGCCGTCGATTCTCGCGGACTCCTCCAGGCTTTCCGGAACGGATGCGAAGAAGCTGCGCATAATAATGAGATTATAAGTCTGGATGGCGACCGGAATCATCATCGCCCACATCGAATTCAGCATTCCTACCTGCTTCACCGCCAGATAGGTCGGAATAATTCCGCCGCTGAACATCATCGTAAAAACGATGGCGAACATAATGTACCTGCCGCCCGGCAGCGACTTCTTCGAAAGCGCATAAGCCGCGAGCGTGGTAGCCGCCATGCTGATCGCCGTTCCGGCTACCGTGATGATGATGCTTACCCGATAAGACAGCCACAGCTGCTTCAGCCCGAGCAAATACGTATACGACTCGAACGTAACGGATTTCGGGTACAAATGCAGGCTGGATGACAAGCTCTCCTGAATCGGCGTAATCGAGACGATCAGCGAATCCCAGAACGGGTATAACGTGATCAGCGCTAACAGAGTCAAAAAGATCGTGTTGGCCGCATCGAATAGTTTGCTGCCCAAGTTGCCGCGAACCATGTTCCATTCCTCCTCCCTCCGTTAGTATATCCCCTGTTCGCCCATCATCCGGGCCAGCCGGTTCGCTACCACGAGCAATACAAAGTTGATCGCCGACTTGAACAGGCCGACTGCGGCCGCCAGACTGAATCGTCCTTCCGTTAAGCCGATCCGGTATACGTACGTGTCGATAATATCCGAAGATTGATATACCCCGGGGTGATACAGGACGAAAATCTGCTCGAAGCCGGCTTCCATCAAATGTCCGATCCGCAAAATGAGCAGGATGACGATCGTGCTGCGGATGCAAGGCAAGGTAATGTGCCAGATGCGCTGCCACCGGTTCGCTCCGTCCATCAGAGCGGCTTCGTACAGCTGCGGATTGACTCCTGCAAGCGCTGCCATATAAATGATCGTGTTCCATCCGAATTCTTTCCAGATCATCGACCAGACGAGCGTGCTCCGGAAGTAGGTATCGTCGGTCAGAAATCCGACAGGCTCTCCCCCGAACGAGCGGATCGCATTGTTGACGACACCCGAGTCAACGGACAGCAGATTGATCATCAATCCGCCGAGAATGACCCATGAAATAAAATGAGGCAAATAAATAACCGTCTGTACCGTCCGCTTGAACGCTATTTTTCTCACTTCATTCATCAAGACGGCAACGAACAGCGGCAGCGGGAATCCGAACGTAAGCCGGTACAAGCTGATGACGATCGTATTCCAGAACACCTGCCAAAACTTGTCCAGCGCGAACAACGCCTCGAAATGCTGAAAGCCTACCCAAGGGCTTCCGAGTATTCCTTTCGTAATGCTGAATTGCTTAAATGCTATTAGCGCTCCATACATCGGGTAATAATGAAAGATTCCGTAATACACAACCGCGGGCAAAAGCATCAGGTACATATAACGGTTGGATACGATTCGCTTCCACAGCGCCCGGCTTCCGACCTGTCGCTTCGTCCCGTTTGTAGTTGCCGGAACATACGCCATAAACAAAAATCCCCCTTTCCTTTTGCTTGGTTGGTGTGGCTCGTGTAAGCACTTTCAGCATAAGGGAGCGGGGGAAACGCGCTCAAGATTCAATTGTTGTGAACGGTTACATCCGGTCGGAATCCGGCTTTTTGGGGCAGGTATCTTTTTTTCGGATTGGTATCAATCGGTGTGTCCGGGGCTGTTCAAACGGCCTAAAACCTCGCGATTCCGGTATTCCGTAGGGGTTAAGCCGCTCCATTTCTTAAACGCGCGGATGAGATTTTGCTTTTGCCCGAAACCGGTCGCTTCGGCGATCTCGATAATGTTCCGGTTCGATTCCTTGAGCATGCGGCAAGCTTCGCGGTAGCGGATCTCCGCCAAATAATCGATAAACGTCGAGCCGGTCACTTCCTTGAACAGCTTCGATAAATATTGGCTGTTCATATACACCATATCGGCCAGCATCTGCAGTCCCAGCGGCTCCCGGTAATGCTCCTGGATATAAGCGGCCAGCTTGTTGATCACTTCCGCGTTTTTGTTGCCGCGCTTATGCTCAAGCTCGCCGTCGATCGCATCCAGGACGCCGTCGAGCCAGAGCCGGATCTGCTCCAGCGTCTGCAGCTTGGCGAATTCCCGGTGCCACCGGTCCTCCTGCTCGAACGGCTCCTCACTTCCCGCCAGCTCTATGCGGACGGCGACCAGAGCGTTGACGAGATAGGACAGGATCATGCTTTTGGAGGAGAAGCCGGACTGGCCGTCCTGCTCCAACTGGCGGATCATCTCGTCCTTCGCTTCGGCCGCCTGATCGGTCCGGCCCGACTTGAGATCGCCGATCAGCTTGTCCACCGTCTGCCGGTAAGCGATAAACCGGTTCCGGCTCGCCCGGTTCACCTGCATATCGTGAATCGACAAGATGCTCCCGATCCCCGCGATTCTCTCCTGCAGCAGCGCTTCGTTCGCCTCGTTATAAGAGAGCGCGATTTCCGAGAGTTGCTCGTACCGGCCTCCGATCCCGAACGTAACGGATATGCCTTCGAGCTGTTCCGCGACTTCGTTTTTGATCCGGAGCGCGAGCTCTTTCACGTTCTCGATCGCCGTCTCCTGCGAATCCGTGCCGGACGTGTTCAGGATCAGCACGTCGTGTTTATGAAACCGGCTGACATAAGCGCCTTTGCCGTAATGGCCGAGCGCTTCCTCGCATACGGCGCGGATATGGAAATGGATCATGTTGCGCACCTGCTCGTCGGAAGCGGTCAATATCGGATCGGGCATATGAACCCGCATTACCATCACAATAAATCCGTTAGGCTCCAGATCGAGACGGTAATAATCCATCTGCCCGTTCATCCCGTCGCTGTCCGTTACGTTGCCCGACAGCAGATTAAGCAGCAGATGATCGCGCACCACAAGCTCCTGTCCGCGAAATTTCGTCTTGAATTCATCGTTCTCGTGCTGCAGCCGGTCGATCGAGTCGCGGATAAATCCGAATTCGTCGCCGTATTTCGCTTTCGGAAGCGGCTTCTCCATATAAGCAAGCAGCGACTGCACCATGTTGCGCACCGGTTTGTAATGGCGTCTCGACACGTATACCATCAGCAAAACGCCGGCGGCCAGTCCGATCAGACTGATCAGCAGCGCGATGCGAATGACTTCGTGGGAGCGCTTGAACAACTCGCCGTACGGGTTAAGCGTGATATAGATCCAGCCGTTCGAAGGATTTCGCATAAACGAGACGAACATCTTCTCCCCGCCGATCTGTTCGATGAAATATCCTTCTTTCGCATCACGGATCTGATCGAGGTCCGCCTGGCCGAACGGCTCGAGAATCATGCTTTTGTCTTTGTACGACAGCACCTTTCCTTCCTCGTTCAGAATCGCCACGTTGCCGAGCTTGCGGTTATTCGTATTCACGACCGCGTTGTACAGCACATCCTCCTTCAGGTTGATGAGCAGCACACCTTTTTTCTCCGATTGATTCAGCGGCACGCTGAGCAGGAAGCTGATCACGTTCTCGTGCTCTCCCGAAGCTCCGGTTACGCTGGCCGCTTCCCACGCCCAAGTGCCCGGCCGGTCGATAAACCTTTCCAGAACCGGTCGGTAGGAGAAATCGACCCTGTCGGTAATCCCCGAGCTGGAGATCAGCTTCCCGTTAACCGAGCTGTATAAATAAATCGAATGCATATAGTTGGATGAATTGATCCGGGTTGCAAACAAGTCGCTGGCGCTTTTCAGAAACCGGTACTCTTCCTCCAGGTTCCACGGCAGCCAGACCGATTTCACGACGTCCGGATTAAGCGCCAGCGATGTGGCGATCTGCTGTACCTCGCTAAGCGACTGGTCGACGATTTTACTCGTTTGCAGCAGCAGCTCGCCGTTGGCTCCGATAATTTCCTCCTTCAGCATGGCCGTCGTATACCGGTAGACGAGCGCCCCAATCAGACAGGTGATCAGAACGACCGCAACCGTTAAGTGCAGCAGTAAACGAATGTAGACGGACCGTTTCACCGGAAGCCCCCCTTGTGAATGATTGCGGTTACATTATAACACAGCATGTCCCTACTACTGAATGTAAGGACTTGGGAGCCCGCGATTTTTGCGGCAGCTTCCGGGTTGGGGTTATAATGGGAGTAGCGTAAAATAACCGGAAGGAATGGACTTCTAGTGAAGACGACGATCTTGATCGCGGACGACGATCCGCACATTCGCGAGCTGCTGCGTTTTTATTTGCGCAAGGAGCTTTATACGGTATTGGAGGCGGCGGACGGCGCCGAAGCGCTTCGCATTCTGGAGTTCGAGCACGTTCAGCTGGCTGTCGTCGACGTGATGATGCCGGTGATGGACGGCTGGGAGCTGTGCCGCCATATCCGCGAATACGCCAACATTCCGATCATCATGCTGACGGCCAAAGGGGAAATTAACGACAAGGAAGTTGCCTTTCGGGCCGGAACCGACGATTATCTCGTCAAACCTTTCGAGCCCAAAGAGCTGTTGTTTCGCATAAAAGCGCTGCTGAGGCGTTACCAGACCGTATCTTCGAAGCGGATTCGCATGCGCGATACCGTGATCGACCGGACCAGCTACGAGGTGCGTGTCGGAGGGGAAGCCGTCGCTTTGCCTCTCAAGGAGTTCGAACTGCTCGCCCAGCTCGCCGCCTTTCCGAATATGACCTTCACCCGCGAGCAGCTGCTGGATGCGATCTGGGGGGCGGATTTCGACGGGGACAGCCGGACGATCGACGTTCATATCAAACGGCTGAGGGAGCGGTTTCACGGCCGGACGGACGATTTTACGATTACGACAGTGCGCGGGCTCGGTTATAAACTCGAGGTACAGGACGAATGAAATCGTTATACTCGCGAATCGTAGTCACCTTTGTCCTAATTGCTCTGTTTAGCGGTGTCGTAGCGTTGTTCGGCGTCAATCTGTATTATCAGCAAAGCCTGAAGTCCTATAACGAGCAAAAAATCGCCAACATCGCCAAAGAGATCCGTTCGCTGTACGGCCAATCGGGCCCGATCGACCTGCACGCCTATTTTTCCGGGATCGCCAGCATGGGGTTCCAGCTGTACGCCGTAGACGAGGGGATGAAAGGGACGTTTTACGGCGCTCCCTTCAAGCGCAGCGATATCGATCCTTCCGTCGTCCGCCGCGTTCAGTCCGGGGAAACGTATATCCCCACGAGCAAGTTCGTGACAGGTTTGTTCGAGAATACAATCCGGCACAGCGTAGGAATCCCGTTTCAGACGTATGGTCAAACGTATGCTTTATTCGTGCGTCCCAATATGGAGCTGCAATTCGGAGAGGTCCGGACGCTCGCCGGACTGCTGCTGGCCGGTACTTTTCTGCTCAGCCTGCTGTTCATCTTCGTCTTTTCCCGATATATCGTCAAACCGGTCGAGAAACTGACCGAAGCTACGACCGCTATTGTGCAAGGCCAGTACGATATGGAGCTCGACGTGTTGAGACGGGACGAGATCGGCAATCTGGCCCGCCACTTTTCCAGTATGGCCAAGACGCTGCAAAAGCTGGACGATATGCGGCAGGAGTTCGTATCCAGCGTCTCGCACGAGATCCAGTCGCCGCTCACCTCGATACAAGGATTCGCCCAAGCGGTGCGCAACGAACCTCTCACCTCCGAGGAGCGTGACCGTTATCTGGAAATTATCGAGGAGGAAAGCAGGCGGCTGTCATCGCTCGGCAAACAGCTGCTCACGCTCGCTTCGCTCGACAAGGAAGCGGATATCATAAAAAAATCGGCCTACCGGCTCGACGAGCAGCTCCGGCAAGTCGTCCTGCAGACGGAATGGCAGCGTCACGAGAAAGAAGTGCTCGTCGAGCTGGACGCTCCCGAAATGATGATTACGGCTGACCGGCAACTGCTCAATCAGGTTTGTCTTATCTGCTTACGAACGGCATCAAATTTTCCGATCCCGGCCAGACGATCCGCATCAAGGTAACCGTGGGCACGGAGATTGCCGTTACGGTCAGCGACCAGGGCATCGGCATCCCGGAAGCGGAGCTGGGTCACATTTTCGAACGGTTCTACAAAGCCGACAAAGCGCGGAACCGGACCCGCTCCGGCAGCGGGCTCGGGTTGTCCATCGCCTTGAAAATCGTGCAGCTTCACGGCGGCGCGATCGAAGCGCATAGCCGGCCGGGCGAAGGCACCACCTTCGTCGTCCGGCTGCCTCATCTATAATCCTCTACCATTCCCCATCTGTAATGCTCCATTCATCTCCTGTTCATATTCGGTCTCTACAATTTCGGTTGTGAGAACAAATAAGACCAGGAGGTGGATTTTTCACGATGCTGCATGCACTCCAATCCCTAACTGGCTGGGCCGGCAGCCGCAAAGGCGCCAAAATCGTCCTGGCCGTCTGGCTGATCGTCATCGTGCTGTTAAGCGGAATCGCGCCCGCTGCCAAAAAAGAAGCCGTCAGCGCAGGTGAAGGAAGCATACGCGGCGATACGCCGTCGGCAATCGCCTCGCAATTGCTGGACAAGCATTTCCCGTCCGACGACGGCTTGCCCGCGCTTATCGTGTTCCATCGCGAGGCAGGTATCGGCGAAGCGGAACGGGCGGTCATCTCGGAGATGAGCCGATGGCTCTCCTCGCCGCAGAAGCCGGAGCATGCGGGAGGCGCCCTGCCGTTCCACGAGCTGCCCCGGCCGGTGCAGGACAGTCTGATGTCCGACAATCAGACGACTCTGCTGTATCATCTCAGTATGAAGAAAGGAACCGATTCCGCCGGGACGTACGAGACGATTCTGCAAATCCGGGACTGGCTGGACGCGAACGGCTCCACCGGGCTGCAAGTGGAAATTACCGGGCCTGCCGGCATCGCTTCCGATACGCTGGCCCTGTTCAAAAACGCGGATCTCGTGCTGCTGTTCGCGACGATCGGGCTGATTCTCGTTCTGCTGGTCGTCATTTACCGTTCGCCGCTGCTCGCTCTAATTCCGCTCGTCATTGCAGGCCTAGTCTATCAGGTCGTAGACCGGACGATCGGTTTCGCCGGCAAGATGGACTGGTTCGTCATCGATAGCCAGGCGCTCTCGATCATGCTGATTCTGCTGTTCGCCGTCTTGACCGACTACTGCCTGTTCGTCTTCTCGCGGTATCGCGAAGAACTGCGTAAGCTCGGCAGCCAGTACGACGCGATGAGGGTGACGATGTCGCAGGTGGGCGAACCGATCTTGTTCAGCGGCGGCACCGTATTGATCGCGATGTTAACGTTGTTTGCCGCAGTCTTTAAGCCGTATCACAACTTCGCCCCGGTGTTCTCGATCGCCATGGTCGTTATCCTGTTGGCAGGCTTGACGCTGATTCCGGCCGTGTTCGCCTTGGTCGGCCGCAAAGCGTTTTGGCCGTTCGTGCCGGTGCTCGAGCCGGAGCGGCCCGTTAAGCGCAAAGACGGATTGTGGTCCAAAACCGGTTCGCTGGTCGTCAAACGTCCGGCGGTCATCGCTTCGGCGCTGCTGATCGTGCTTACGGCGTTATCCTTCAATGTCACGACCGTAAAGTATTCGTTTAATTTATTGAAGTCGTTCCCGGAGGAGCTGTCTTCCCGCCAAGGCTTCGAACTGCTGGAGCAAAACTTCCCGAAAGGCAAGCTCGCTCCCGTAACTGTACTGCTCACATCGGAGAAGGAGATGGCGGTTGATGAACCGTTCCTTCAACATATCCAAAAGCTCGGAGCCGCGATTCAAAACGTCGGGCACATCGACTCGGTTACTCCGGCTATTGTTCCCGGAATGGGAACACGGGATGCCCCGCTGCCGCGAAACTTTGTTGCTGATGATCGGCACGCGATCAAGCTTCAACTGACACTTGCGGATAATCCGTACGACCCTGCTGCATTGGACACGGTATCGGCTTTGCGGCAATCGTCGGCCGACCTGCTACGCAGCAGCGGGTTGGATGCTTCCAGCCACGAGCTGCACTTTGCCGGCCAGACCGCAGAGCAATTGGATGTGAGCATCATGAACCGGCGGGACACTGTCGTTACGTTTGCGCTGATCGCCGTTCTGATCACGATGATGCTGATGTTCCAGACCCGTTCGCTGCTAGCCCCGGTCATCATGATGGCGACGATTCTGATCTCGTATCTCGCGACGCTGGGTCTCGGCTGGTTCGTATTCCATACGCTGCTCGGCTACGAAGCGATCAGTTACCGGATTCCGGTATATACGTTCGTCTTCCTGGTCGCTTTGGGCGTCGATTACAACATTATGCTCGTCTCCCGGATTCGCGAAGAAGCGACTAAACATCCGTGGAACGTTGCGGTACAAAGAGGCGTATCGCTTACGGGAAGCGTCATCTCGTCGGCCGGTATCATCCTGGCCGCTACGTTCGCCGTACTGACGACGCAGCCGATGCAGGAACTGTTTTTGTTCGGATTCACGATGGCGATCGGGATATTGCTCGATACGTTTCTCGTGCGCGGCGTCTTGCTGCCTTCCATCCTGACGCTGGTCGGAGGCAAGAGCGACAGCCGGAAGGCCGGACCGTCGTCCGCGGTCGGCGGTCCCAGAACGCCTGCCGGTTAAAAGAAAAGCTTCTAAACGACTAAACGATGCATTTCCTATGATGAACGGCTCTGCATAAGCGTATCTTTTCTTGCGAGCAGAGCCTCTCCGTTTGCTTATCGAAGCTTTGTCGAAGCAACGTTTTGAAGTTTAATCGCGTTAGCAATCAATCTGTAATTATAAAAAATGAAGGAGAGGAATGATCCGTATGTTCGGAACAATGTTGTTTTTACATTTGACCAGTTTGATCCTCTGGTTCGGCGCGTTATTCGCCATCGTCGTCCTGCTCGGCATGGCGCGGAGGCGCGACGTAGCCCAGGAAGCCAGAGCGCTTGTTGGCAAAGCGGTGCGGCTGTTCGGCTGGCTGGCCCACCCAAGCTCCATCGTGGTGCTGGTCAGCGGCATTTTGATGATTATCGAGATGGACTTTGGCGATACGGCAAAACCTTTGTGGCTCACCTATATGGAACGCGGGGGAGGAACGATCATTCTGGCGGCGATCGTGCTGACCGCCCTGTTCGGCCGTAAGGCGGTCAAACGGCTGACCGTGCCGGAGAACGGTGCGGCAGCCGCACCGCGTGCAGGCGCAGCTTTGCCGGCGGTAACGGTATTTACCGTATTGATGCTGGCGATCTTGTCCGTGGTTCTCGTGGTCAGTCTGCGGCTATAATGTTGCAGGGTGGAGTGTAGTTTGTAGTAATTTGCAGTGTAATTTGCAGTGTAATTTGCAGTGTAATTTGTAGTGTAAGGTGCAGTTGAAGGCGAGGTAATATAAAAGTCTTTGGCACCTATTTTCGGGAAGCGGAACCTATTGCTGCGGCTCGACCTCTTTAAGAAAAACCGCCCGGACGATATGCACGATACCGGGCGGTTCTTTCGTTTTGTATACACGTCGATACTGTTCGGTTCGCTGCCACGTGCACCTCTCCATTCAGGTTTCCAGCGGAGGTTGGCCACACTTAACCGTCCGAATCGGACCGTTTTCGTCTGGCTTTATGGAGGAACACTTTGGTTGCGTCCCGCTTCTCTTCATTCTGGAACATGATCGCGTAAGCGAGATGGGCGATGAGCGCCAGAAACAGGCCGGTCCCTACGACGATATATACCATCGTAAAGATTTTACCTAACTCCGTCTGGGGTACGAAAGTTGGATGGCCTACTGTACTGAGCGTAGCTACACAAAAATATAAAGCATCCAAAACGGATAGGTTTTCTTCGGCGGTATAAAAGATCGTCCCGGACAGCAGCATGAGCAGAATCAGTACAAAAATAACTCGGAAATTGTCCTGTTTAAATGCGCGGATCACTCCGCCCAGAAGTCTTTTGACGGTAAGCAGAAACGAAAGCATGGCGGCGGTCCTCTTTCCGTGATCGGTATGAGACTGAATCTATGAAGCCGTCAAGACCGGCTGATTCGTGCTGTTGGAGCAGTAGCGATCTATGTAGAACTGTAGCGATTTATAGGGCTGAATTAAGTTTCATCTAACTGTATCGAGTTGTGTAGATCTGTGTCGAGTTAGCACAGAACGGGATCGAGTTGTATTGTACCGTGTCGAGTTAACATAGATCTCATAGATAGGCCAAACCGGCTAACAACCCGGCGGGACCCAATCCGCTCGCAAACATAGAAAAAACCCACATTCATTGTGGGTTGTCGCATTTTAGACATATCTTAACACAAGCAGGGTGTCCTCGACATCCATAATATTAGTATAACGAAAAGGGATTTATAAGTCTATACTTTTCCCTATTTTTCCTTTACTTTTTGGGTGTGACAGTTTATTCACCCAAGGAGGTCCCCATGACGGCACCGCCATACCGAAGCCGTGTCCGGTTTTTGCTGGAACGGTTGTCCCCTTACCGAACGCGTATTCTTCTACTCTTCGCCTTAATCTGCACAGGCATCGTGATCCACATGTACAGCCCCCGGTACATCGGACTTTTTATCGACCGGGCAGCCGCCGGTGCCGATTCGTCCTTGCTATTCGTCACCGCCTTGCTGTTCCTGACGCTGACGATAAGTCGGCAGCTGCTTGTAATTGTCGTTCAGTCGCTTACCTCCGATCTCCACTGGAAAGTGACGAACAGGCTGCGGCTTGATCTGACCCGGGCATGCTTGAGACGCGAGCTGGCCTTTTACCATGCACACACACCGGGCGAGCTGGTCGAACGGATCGATGGCGATGTCGGCAGACTCGGCAACTTTTTGTCCGCCTTTCTCTTGAAGGTGATCGGCAATCATCTCCTGATCGCCGGCATTGTCGCCGCGATTTTTTTCCTCCATCCGCTTCTCGGCTGGGTTGGTTTACTCTGCTCTACGGCAGCGCTGCTCATCTTGCACCGGATGGGAAGTTACGGAACCGCCACTGTAAAAAGCTATATGGCCCAATCCGCCAGCCTGCTCGGGCTCCTGGACGAAACTCTCTCGGGGCGGGAAGACATCCGCGCGCTGAACGGCTCCTCCTACGCCTTCTCCGTCTACTACCGGGGCTTAAGACGGCTGTATCCGGTACGCAAACAAACGGGAAAAACGTTGGCCGTCGTTCTTAATACCGGCGACATTACGCTGGCTTCCGTCATGTCCGCCATGCTCCTGGCGATGGGGCTGCTCTCGGTTCACGGCAGCGGACTGAGTCTGGGTACGATGTTTCAAGTGTATTACTACATGACGCTGCTGCTCGTCCCTCTGCGCAATATCGTCGGGGAAATGTCGGACTTGCAGCAGGCCGGCGCTTCGGCAGATCGCGTCAGGGAGCTTTTGGCTGATGCGGACAACGCTGATTCGAAGCAGAGCGGCCGTTCTTTCCGTTGGAACGGCGATGACGGCATCCCGGTGAGCTTCGATAACGTCTCGTTCGGATACGACGGGACCGATCCGGTTTTGCGGGGAGTCAGCTTCCATATTCCCGCAGGGCGGTCGCTCGGGGTCGTCGGGAAAAGCGGAAGCGGCAAAACGACGGTCGCGAGACTTTTGTTCCGGATGTGTGATGCGCAGCACGGATCGGTCGCGCTCGGCGGGACGGATGTACGGACGCTGGACAAGGACAGCTTGCGAGCGGCGATCGCCTACGTTCCCCAACACGTCGAGCTGTTCGAAGGAACGCTGCGTGACAATATCACCCTGTTTGATTCCGGCGTATCCGATCAGCGGGTTATGGAGGCGATCGCGCTGCTGCGGCTGGACGATTGGCTGAAGGCGGTTCCCGGCGGTCTCGATCGGCGGATCGAACGGGACGGAAGCAATCTTTCCGCAGGTGAAGCGCAGCTCCTTGCTATGGCCAGAGCGTTTCTGAGAAGCCCGGGGCTCGTTATTCTCGACGAAGCGACGTCCCTCCTAGATTCCGCCACAGAGCGGACAATCGGGAACGCGATTAACGCGCTGACCCGGTCACGCACATCCATTATTATCGCCCACCGGGTGCAAGCCGTCGAGAACACGGACTATGTGCTGCTGCTGCGGGACGGCCAAGCGGTCGAATTCGGGGAAACCGCGTTGCTCGCACGTTATCCGTCTTCGGAGTATGCCAAATGGCGAAGGGAAGCAGGTGACGGCGATGCGTAACGCATGGACGGTTTTGAAAAACATTTTTTGGTACTATCCGTTTCATTATTCCGCAGTTACCGTTCTCCGCATAGTCGGCTTCGCCGGACTGGGGGTGCTGTCCGGGATGTTGATCAAACGTTTTTTCGATCAGGCGGCAAGCGCTTCGGGTCTAACGGAGGCGCAATTGTACGGAATCGTGGCGCTGCTGATTGTCGTCCCGCTCGTTCAGGCATTCGCCTATTCGGTCGATCTGGCGCTGAGCTACGGCTGGACGGAAATTATACGCGCCGTCTTCCGGCGAAACATGTACCGGCACGTGCTGGAGCAGCCGGGCGCGGCGGCGTTGCCCGTTAGCCACGGAACCTTGATGAATATGCTGCGGACCGACGTGGCGATGCCCGAATCGCTGATGTGGCAATTTCCGTATCTGCTCGGTTATTCGCTCTTCGCTCTGATCGGTTTCGTCACCTTGAGCCTGATCGACTGGACGGCGACGCTTGCCTTGTTCGCTCCCCTTCTGCTCGCCCTGCTTGCGGTCCGGCTGCTGAAGCCGCGCATTGCTGTTTATTTCGAACGGCAGCAGAGCGCTACGGACCTGTATCTCGGACAGTTGACAGACATTTTCCGCCACCATCAGGCGATCCGCATCAACAACGCCGACGGAGCTTTAATCGACAGACTCGGCAAGCTGGGAGAGGAGCGCGCGGCGGCAGGCAAGCGGAACGCGGTATTTACGGTCTTGATGGAATCGGTGCTGGATAACATTGTGAACGTAGGCATGGCCATATTCCTTCTGCTGATCGGATATACGATGGAGCAAGCGGGCTTCACGGTCGGCGGATTTACGCTGTATGTTTACTTTCTGGGTTATGTCGCCCAGATGATCCGGCTGTACGGGACGGTTACGTCCGGACTGCGGACAACGGAAGTATCGCTCGGACGGATCGGCCGCCTGCTCGGAGACGGCAGCTTGCAGACGTTAACGCGGAACGACTCGCTTTATTTGGACCGGGAGCCTCCGGTTTTCCAGCCTCAGACGCTTCCGATCCGTCGGCTTGAGCAGGTTGAAGTGCGCCGGCTCGGCTACAGCTATCCCGGTACGGATCGAGGAATCCGGGATGTAACGTTCCGTCTGCTCCGCGGATCGTTTACGGTCGTGACGGGACCGGTGGGTTCGGGCAAGACGACGCTGCTGCGGACGATGCTCGGACTTCTGCCGAAAACGGCGGGAGAGCTGAGCTGGAACGGGGAACGGATCGATGATCCGGCAAGCTTTATGGTTCCGCCGGCAGCCGCTTACGTGCCCCAGATGCCCATGCTGTTCAGCGGTTCAGTGAGGGACAATATCCGGCTCGGCTATCCCGATTCGGATATGCGGTTGGACGACGCGATAAGAACGGCGGTACTGGAGAACGATTTGGCTCGTTGTCCGCACAGGGTGGACACGCTGCTCGGCTCGTCCGGCTTGACGTTGTCGGGAGGCCAGCGGCAGCGTGTCGCGATCGCCCGGATGGCTTACCGCCAAGCGGAGCTGTGGGTGCTCGACGATAGTTCCAGCGCGCTGGATGCGGAGACGGAGAACTTGCTGTGGGCGCGGATCGACGCGATCCGGCAAGCGCGCGGGATCACCTGCCTCGTGGTTAGCGCGAAGCCGTATGCGCTGAGGTATGCCGATCAAATCATCGCTTTAAACGAAGGCCGGATTGACCCGGCATTATCCCGGTTCCTGGGAGACGCTTAACGGCCGATCAGATGAAAGAATGGGACAGATTTACTTACATGCTATATTTTCAACAATGAAAAGTATTCCTATCAAGGCTACAATTGCTTCAGGAGGAGATGACATGAAAAAGAAGATTATCAGTATGGTTTCTATCGCAGCACTGTCCCTTACGATTTCCACAAGCGCCTTCGCCTCACCCGCCACGGTAGAACGTTCGGTAAACTTCCGATCGGCACCATCCACCGGCAGCAGTGTCTATCAATTGATTAGCAAAGGCTCTACCGTCGATATTTTGGAAAAGGTAAACTCGTATTGGCTGAAAGTTTCCTATAACGGAAAAGTCGGATACGTATCGACCGATTACATAAGCGGTTCTGCAACACCATCAACCGGCAACGGCACTGTTACCAAATCGGCCAATTTCCGGTCGGCGCCGTCCACAGACAGCTCCGTATACAGGCTGCTGAAAACCGGAACGACCTTTCAGGTGCTAAGCAAAGTCAATAATTACTGGTTACATATTTCCGTAGGCGGACAACAAGGATACATATCGACAGACTACGTTTCATACAATGGCGGATCGACAAAGCCGCCGACCACCCAGCCGCCTACCGTACCTTCATCGGCCAAAGCCGACCGGATTATCGCCCATGCCAAATCGCTGATCGGCAAAGTGCGGTATGAGTTCGGAGCTAACCGGGCTCCTTCGGTGCTGGACTGCTCGTCATTCACAAAATACGTGTTCGGTCTGGAAGGCGTATCGATGAAATGGGGAACGCGATTCCAGAAAGATGACGGTGCCGCCGTATCCAAGAGCAATCTGCAGAAGGGCGATCTGGTCTTTTTCTGGACAAGCAAGGCCGGAACGATCAACCACGTCGGCATCTATATGGGCAACGGACAGTTCATCCACAACAGCCCTTCGTTTAACGGCGTAGGAATTTCTTCGCTGGAGTCGGGGTATTGGGAGAAGCATTACATTAGCGCACGCCGTGTATTGTAATCGGACTACATAAGATCTTAATACTAGCAGACAGGACGAACGCCCGGTTTGGCTTCACGGCCACGACCGGGCGTTTTCTTAACCGATGTCAACAGATCCGGGTCATTTGACCGCCGGTCATGGCGGCCAGCTCATCCGGCCTCAGCTCGAACACCGCTTTCGGATGTCCCGCCGCATCATTATCATTTGTCATCATAATCCAAGTCAAAGTTTACTTGTCCAACGGTACGAGTCCTGCCGTCGAGGGGATGACCATAGAAACTGCCGTCCCCCAGCCGGGCTTGCTTCTGATCTGCAGTCCGTACTCCTCGCCATAGTTCAGCTTCAAGCGTTTATCGGTGTTGAATAGCCCGATATGTTCGGAATCCTCTTCCGAGTCTTTCAGCTTTTCCCTGATGATTTTCATGTTTTGGGGCGCGATGCCCGCGCCATTGTCGATAATGGAGATGTGGAGCCGTTCATTCACCGCAAAGGCCTTCACCTTGATCAAACTTTTCCCTTCTTTTTCGCGAATGCCGTGGTAAATGCTGTTCTCGATAATAGGCTGCAAGATCAGCTTAATGACTGTATACCGATTCACGTCGTCATCGATGTCCCAGACGAGATCGAATTGGTCCTTGTAGCGGATTTGCTGAATATCTGTATAACTGATCGTTCGTCGGATCTCCTCCTCCAAGGTGACCCGTTCTTCGGGCTTGCTCAGCGAATAGTCCAGCAGATCGGACAAATTCTCAATCATATCACTGACCTCGTTCCGTTTTCCCGAGAGCGCGTATGACTTCCAATAAATGGTCCTGAGCGTATTGAACAGAAAATGAGGGTTGATTTGCGCCTGCAAGGCTGTAAGCTCCATCGCCTTCATTCTGAACTTCTTTTCGGACAAAGCGATCTTCAGGAAGCTGTGCTCGATGAACGTTTTCAATATATTGTTGATGATATAGCCGTACTCGTCCTTAACGCGGGTCGTCATCTGCGGAAACGGTCCCCCGTTTTCGGCTAAATCCAGGATGCGCACGATTCTGGAGATTTGTCTGTAGTTGCGTCGCGTAATGAAATACGCCAGCCCAAGGCCAATCACATAGGCCGCCGCCAGCAGCATCAGCATGAGCTTGCCGAGCTTGGACGGAAACTCGTAAAGCGTATGATGCGGAACGATGGAGAAATATTTCCAGCCGTATCGATCGGACTCGTGTTTGGAAATGATGTAAGAACCGCTTGCAAAAGTCATCGTAAAAAAGTCCAGCGGCGATTGACTGATCCGATTCAAATCGATATCCTGCAATAAAGCGGTGTTCGAGTTTTGAAAGATGACTTGATCGTCCGCATTCATAATGAGCAAGCTCTGATCGGCCAGAGGCGTAGTACTCGTCAAAATATTTTCAATATAGTTCGGCAATATATTCAGGACAATGACTCCGTTGCGCGAAGACATGCGATGGTAGATCGTCATAATCTGAAAAGGCTTCTCGTCGAAGGAAGCACGCTTGATCTCCCTGGCTTCCGTCCAGAACGTCTTATTCCGCTCTTGTTTCCGGTAGCTGGCATACCAGGCGTTGTCCGATACCTGATTCAGGTTGGCAATTCCTTCGCTGGAGGAGAAAAACCGGCTGCCCGCGCTGTCATAATAGACGTAGATGGAATAAATATACGGCCTTGCGCTCGGGTCGGCGTTCATAAACCCTTTTATGACTTTGGTAACGGCGTTTCTTTCGTAGGTGGCCGAATTGCTTTGCAGGATGGCATCCATTTCAAAGCCGATATCGGCGTTTGCATCGTATACCAAGCTCAACTGATCGATTTCGTTTAAGACAAGCTCGATGGTTTCCTTCGTTTGTTTCAAGATGCTGGCGCTGTTTGTATCGATATTGTTTTTTAGCTCGTTTTGCGTCAGCATGATCGACGACGCGCCATAGACAATTAACGGAATCAACAAGAGGATCAGGAACAGAGCCAGGTTTTTCAAAAAGAAGCGTTTTTTCAAGGACTGCCCCATCATTCCTCCTACTCTCCCCGCTTGACGCTTTCGTTCGTTCGGAAAGCACGCGGACTTTTGCCGTAATAGCTTTTAAATCTTCTGGTGAAGTTCTTCACGTTAGTATACCCGAGTAGAGCGCTTACATCCGAGGCCCTGTGTCGCACGTCCTTTAACAGTTCAACCGCTTTTTCCATACGCACGTCCAGCAAATAGTCGGAAAAATTTTGTCCGGTCTGTTTCTTGAACAGCTTGCTCACATAATTCGGATGCATATGCACAAGTCTGGCCACGTCGTCCAGCTCAACATCACGATAATGCTCTCTGATATGGCTTTTGATGGCGAGAATAACCCGATCATAATAATTTTGGACTTCTTCCGAATCCTCCGCGGTCGGCTCCTTGTCGGGCACTTCCATCGTATACGTTTCTTGATCCAGCTCGTCTTTCACCTTTTCAAATACGTGAACCAGCTCGCTGAATTTGGTGGATTTGACAACATAGCTCTTTACTCCGAACGACAACGCTTTTTGTGCGTATTCAAACTCCCGGTGACCGCTGAAAAAAATAATTTTGATCTTCGATTTTTGCTTATACAGTTCCTCGGCCAACTCGATTCCGTTCATCACAGGCATTTTTATGTCGCAAAGAACTACGTCCACGGTATGCTTTTGGAGAAATTCCAACGCCTGCTTGCCGTTTTCCGCTTGCCCTGCAATCTCAAAACCGATCTCATCCCAAGGGAAAAACCGGCATAAACCCGATCTGATCTCATATTCGTCGTCCACAAAAAGAAGCTTGTACATGCTCACTCCTCCTGGCGGTATCAGTTTGTGCTTTTCATCGTATCCGTCCCGATGCCGGTCGTCAAGTTCATTTTTAGGACTGAATCGATTGCCGCCGAAGCTGCAAGCGTTTCGTGAAAGCGCTTTATGATGTAGAAATTTCTCTTTTGAGCCGGATAATATTCATTCATGAGGCTATAATATCGTTTTATGATTCCTTTATCCCCTGGAAGCTTCTTGAACTGACTAATAAACGATACCCAAAAGTGAACGGAGGTGCGTTATTGAAACCGACATCACCTGCTATACTAAGACTCAAGGTCGATCGATCACCGACATAGAGCACACGAGGAGGTCAAAATATGAAAGGGCTTTCGAAAACAGTTCGTGCGGCATGCGCCATCCCCTTACTGGCTTTGGCGGTTGCAGGCTGCGGGAGCAGCGAGCCGTCCAAGGACAGCACCAAGGCATCCGGCGGCAAACCCGTTACGATGCGATTTTCCTGGTGGGGCTCGGACCCGCGCCATAAAGCTACGCTGGATGTTATTGCCCTGTACGAATCGAAAAATCCGAATGTGAAAATTGAAGGCGAATATATGGGGTCGGACGGGTACAAAGAGAAGCTGATGACTCAGCTGGCCGGAGGCTCCGCTCCGGATATTATGCAGATCGACCCGCCATGGCTTGCGGACTTTACCAAGCAATTCAATTCCTTTGCCGATTTAAGTCAGATGCCTGACATAAACACGTCCGGCTTCGACCAAGAGTTCGTCAAAAATTACGGCGTCGTCGACGGCAAGCTGGTCGGTCTTCCGACCGGGATCAGCGGCATTACGATGGTCCTAAACAAGGACGTGCTGACGAAGGCCGGTATCGATCCGAATACCGTTTGGGATTGGGATACCCTTCTGACCGAAGGAGCCAAAGTGAACAAGGCCGATCCCAAATCGTATTTCCTGGCGACCGATCAATTCGCCACTGTCATCCAGATTTTGCCTCCTTACTTGAAGCAAAAAACAGGCAACCAGATCGTCAAGGACGACTATACGCTCGGGTTTACAAGAGCCGATCTTGTGGATGCCTTTACCTACTTGAAGAAGCTGTTCGACAACAAGGTAGTGGAGCCTGCCGCCCAGCAATATTTGTTCAAGGCCAAATATTTCGAGAATCCGGTCTGGGCGAACAAGCAAGCCGGATCGACGATCGAATGGATTGCGGCTATCGGTCCCCGTATGGAGCCGTTCAGAAGCTCGGCAGACGTCTCCCTCCTTCCGATCGCCAAGGATGCGAAGGATACCGGCGTAATTGTCAGACCGGCCAACATGCTCAGCATCAACAGCAAGTCGCCTGACAAAGAAGAGGCTGCGAAGTTCTTGAACTTCTTCTTCAACGATAAGGAAGCGCTTGCTATCCTTAAGGATACCCGGTCGGTCCCTCCGACCGAAATCGGCAGACAAGTCAGCGCGGAGAAAAATCTGATCGACCCGCTCATTCTCAAAGCCATCGAGCAAGCTTCCAAGAAGCAAGGCATGGCCGACAATGTGATCTCGCTCAATATCCAGCTCCAGAACATCATGATCGACACTGTAGAGAAAGTCGGTTTCGGCAGATCGACCCCGGAAGCGGCGGCAGACGAGATGATCAAGCAGTTCCAGTCCAAGCTGACCGAATTGAAAGCGGCAGCCAAATAAGAACGGATCCACTAATAGCGGGAAAGGAATGAAAGAGGCAAAATGCCGGCGGAAACGAATCGACCTGGTTCCCCGGCTTTTGCTCCCAACCTCGACCTTTCCTTGTATCCCCTTCTTACTTTACGCGAAAGCTGGCTGATAGGATGAAAGTAACCGATCGAATCAAATTAAAAGATTTCACGGGTTTGCTGTATATATCGCCATGGATCATCGGTTTTCTGGTGTTTCAGTTTTACCCGATCCTCTCCTCCTTTTACTACTCGTTCACGGATTACTCTATGGCTCGGGACCCGAGATGGATCGGCCTGAAAAACTACGTCGATATGTTTACGATCGATCCCAACTTTCTGCTTTCTTTAAAAGTAACGATCGTCTACGTCCTGATGGCCGTACCGTTAAAACTGATGTTTGCCCTCCTCGTAGCGGTCATCTTGAACCTGAAGCTGAAATTCGTCAACTTCTTCCGAACCGTCTACTACATTCCTTCCATCCTGGGCGGAAGCGTTGCCATTGCGATTTTATGGAGAGCGATGTTTCTCAAGGACGGCTTGGTCAACCATATACTCGCCTTCTTTCACATCCCTGCAGTGGATTGGTTCGGAACTACGTATATGGCGCTGTTCACATTGAGCTTGTTGACCGTCTGGCAATTCGGGTCCTCCATGGTGCTCTTCCTGGCGGGCTTGAAGCAAATTCCGCAAGAACTGTACGAAGCCGCCGGTATGGACGGCGCATCCAGGCTGAGAACGTTTTTTACGATCACGTTGCCGATGCTGACACCGATTCTTTTCTTCAACCTGGTCATGCAGTTGATCGGTGCTTTGCAGGAGTTCACTTCCGCTTTCGTCGTCACGAACGGTGCTCCGATGAAAGGCACTTATTTGTACGGCATGAAGCTGTACGAGGAGGCTTTCTCCAATTTTAAAATGGGCTACGCCTCCGCCCTTTCGTGGGTCCTGTTTGTTTTGATTTTGGTGGTGACGTTCCTGCTGTTCCGATCATCAAAACATTGGGTGCACTACGAGGATGGAGGTCGTTGACAGTGAAAGCAGGAAGAAATCGCTTGATTCAATATGCTCTGCTGGTTGTATTTGGCATCATTATCGTATATCCGCTCATTTGGCTGTTTCTGGCCTCGTTTAAAACGAACGATGAAATTTTTGGCGTGGCGAACCATTTCCTGCCGGCGAATTTTTCCTGGAAAGCCTATGCGGCCGGGTGGAAGGGAAGCGGCCAGTTTACGTACGGCGACTTTTTTATCAATACGTTCAAACTGGTCATTCCCACTGTAATCTTTACCGTTGCCTCCAGCATTCTCGTCGGCTACGGCTTCGCCCGATTCAAGTTCCCTATGCAAAACCTTTTGTTCTCAATCATGATCTCGACGCTTATGCTGCCGAATGCGGTCATTATTATCCCGAGATACATTCTGTTCAAGCACCTGGGCTGGCTGGACAGCTACTACCCGTTTATTGTCCCGGCGATCTTCGCCTGCTACCCGTTCTTCGTCTTTTTAATGGTGCAGTTTTTCCGCGGACTGCCTAAGGAACTGGACGAGTCCGCCCGTCTGGACGGCTGCAATTCGTTCTCCATCTTGACGAAAATTTTACTGCCGCTGTGCAAGCCCGCCGTATTCTCGGTCGCACTGTTCCAGTTTATATGGACGTGGAACGACTTCTTCAACTCCTTGATTTTTATTAACAGCATCAAGAAGTATACGCTCATGCTTGGCCTTCGCATGTCGCTGGACGCGCAAGCGGCTGTGAACTGGGATCAGGTGATGGCTATGGCGATCGTCACGATTGTACCCAGTATCGTCCTGTTTTTCTTTTCGCAGAAGTACTTTGTGGAAGGCATTGCGACGACCGGTTTGAAAGGATAACGATCTGATGATAGTCCGAAGCGGACAACTAAGGGAGGCATTTTGGCATGAAAGCACGTATTGGTGTCATTGGAGCAGGAATTTACGGGACGAAAATTTTGAAGGCTTTCTCGTTTGCGGCGAAAATGGGCGACATCGAATTGGTTGCTTTGGCGGATCTGAAAGAAGAAGTTGTGCAGCAGCAAGCAAAGGCGTTCGGCATCAAAGGATACTTGGACTACAAAGAGATGCTTCAGCAGGAGCAGCTCGATGCGGTCGCGATCGTGACGCCCGACTTCCTCCATCGGGAGATTACGCTGGAAGCAGCCAAGTACGGCGTCCACGTGCTGGTTCAGAAGCCGCTGGATACAAGCACCGAGGGCGGTTTGGATATGATCCAAGCGGCGCGGCAAAACAACATTATGTTGTACGTCGATTTCCACAAACGATTCGATCCTGGACATATGCAGCTCAAGAACGATATCAAGCAGGGCAAGCTGGGACATATTCAATACGGCTACGCGTTTATGGAAGATCAAATCGTCGTGCCCTCCGTCTGGTTCAAAAACTGGGCGCAGCACAGCTCGCCCGCCTGGTTCCTGGGCATTCATTTCTATGATCTGATCTATTGGCTGCTGGAATCCAAACCGACGCGCGTATATGCCACCGCGACGAAGGATAAGCTGATCGGCATGGGCATCGATACGTACGACTCGATACAAGCCAAGTTCGAGTTCGAGAACGGCACGCAATTTTCGATGGATTCCTCCTGGATTTTACCGGTCGGCTTCCCTTCCATCGTCAACCAAGGCATTCGCCTCGTTGGCTCGGACGGCATATCGGAGGTCGACAGCCAGGATCGCGGCATATCGAGCGCTTTCGAGAGCGAGCCGACCGCGATCGTATTGAATCCGTTTGCCGCGCTTGAAGTGGAACGTCCGTTCTATGGCCTCGCTCCGCAAGGGTACACCTTTGAATCGATGTTGTACTTTACGAAGTTAGTCGGTCTGCTGAAGAACGGCATGAAGCTGGAGCAGTTGGAAGGCGCATATCCGAACGGTGAAGAAGCGCTAGTCTCCACCCGCATGTGCGAAGCGGTGCATCAGAGCGTAGAGTCAGGGCAAATTATCACTATGTAACGGCAGCGATGGACGAAGGAGAGTGACGGACCGTGAGCGTATTTTACGATTTGCTGCAAGAGGTGCCCATGCCCAAGATGGTCAAGGTTAGACAGAAATTCCCGCGTCCCTCGATTGCGCCGGACGATATTCCGCACAAGATGAACGACACACTGGCGCATGTCGGCATCTCGGATCTCGTCGTTCCCGGCATGAGAATCGCCATCACGGTCGGCAGCAGGGGCATTCGCAATATTGCGCGCATTATAAAGGAACTGGTCAGGGCGCTCCAAGACAAGGGCGCCCTCCCCTTCATCATTCCGGCTATGGGCAGCCACGGCGGCGGAATCGCGGAAAACCAGCAAAAGATCATCGAGGACTTCGGAGTGACGGAAGCCTACTGTGGCTGCCCGATCCGGGCGACAATGGACACGGTGCAGGTCGGCACGACGTCCGAAGGCCATGCTGTTGTCATTGACAGCTACGCCGCGGAATCGGACGGCATCGTCGTGGTCGGGCGCGTGAAGCCCCATACCGCTTTCCGGGGAGAATACGAGAGCGGCCTCATGAAGATGATGGCCATCGGCTTGGGCAAGCGCGAAGGCGCCAACGCCTGCCACGCGGCAGGCTGGAAGCATATGCGCCGTCTGATTCCGCTGTTCGGCAATACGATTTTAAAGAACGCCAACATTTTGTTCGCCGTGGCCATCATCGAAAATGCATTCGATGAAACTTGTATGCTGGAGGCGGTTCGCAAGGAACGAATTGCCGAGCGGGAACCCGAACTGCTGATGCAAGCGAAAGCGATGATGCCGCGCATCTGGATCGAGGAGACGGATGTGCTCATTGTCGATAAAATCGGCAAAAACATTAGCGGCGACGGCATGGACCCGAATATTACCGGCACGTTCGCCACGCCTTATGCGAGCGGCGGACTGAAGTCGCAGAAGGTGGCCGTGCTCGACGTGACGGACGAAAGCCATGGCGTCATCATCGGCGCCGGCATGGCTCATGCCACGACCCGAAGATTGTTCGACAAGGCGGATTTGGAAGCCTCCTATATCAATGCGCTGACTTCCACCGTTTTTGACGTAGTACGCATTCCGATGATTTTAAACAGCGACCGTGCCGCCATCGCCGCCTGCATCCGGGCCAGCAATGAAATCGACATTCGCCGACCGCGAGTAATTCGTATCGCGGATTCTCTTCATATGGAATATATCGAGGTATCCGAAGCGCTGATGGACGAGGCGGCCAGCCACCCGAATCTGGAAATCGTCGGTGAGCTGCAAGAGCTGCCGTTCGACGAGCAAGGGAATTTGTGGTGACAACGATTGAACCGATGCTGCAGCGGATGCCGGAATGGAAAACGAGACAAATGTGGCCATGCATCTGTCCCGTATCAACGAATTTTCTTATTGCCGATTCCCCCGCCACATCCCGTTTTGAGAACATCATGCGCCCTTTTCCCATACCATCCGCTCCTGTGCTACAATAGAATAATATTTTCTGATGGAGGCTTAGGGATGGAAGTGACGCGTATCGCCGCAAATAAAATATACGAACAAATCGCCGAGCAAATTAAGCAGCAGATCGTCGGCGGGAAACTGCCGCCCGGCCATAAGCTGCCTTCCACCCGGGAGCTGACGGAACGTTATCAGGTCGGCCGTTCGACGATGCGCGAGGCGCTGAGCATGCTGAAGGCGATGGGGCTGATCGAAATTCGCCAAGGCGAAGGCTGCTACGTTCGCAGCATCGAGGACATCGAGATGGAGGCTCCCCGGTTCGAGTTTTTGTTCACGAGCCTGGAAGCGGTCGCCGAGCTGCTCGAAGCGCGGATCTCGCTGGAGGTCGCCAATGCGGGGCTGGCGGCGGCGAAGCGGACGGACGAGGATCTGGCCGCCCTGCAAAACGTCCTGTCCGACATGGACAGCGAGCTCGGGACGGAAGCGGTCGGGGAAAAGCAGGACATGCGGTTTCACCTGACGCTGGCGAAGGCGACGCACAACTCCATCATGGTCAAGCTGCTGGAGACGATCTCAGCGCAGGTGGAGCTGACGATCCGGGAGACGCGCCGGGTGAGGCTGTACGCGAACAAAGCCATTGCAAGCCAGCTGTGGCACGAGCATAAGGCGATATTCGATGCCGTAGCCGCCCGCGATGTGGAGCAGGCCCAGGCCGAAATGCGCCGCCATCTGAACCACGTCGAAGACGAGCTGATGAAATCGATGCGGCGCAAGAGCTGAGCGGGCGGGTAGGCAATTGCCTAGTCCACGGGCGGGTCGGGGCACCTAGAACCGATTTTCCTCGAGAAAAAACCTCAGCCTCCAATTTACTGTGGAAGTTGAGGTCCCTGGCGGCTCCTGCGGACAAGAATGAAACTCGCAATCCGCATATAGATCCGAAAAAATCGCTAGGGATGACTGTCGATCTAAAGGTCATGCGGGAATAACAATTTTGGGGAATTTTCTTAATCCCCCTTTTCAAGCCTTCACTTGTCTGATAACCTGATAATAAGAACAGTAAAAACATCGGAGCTCGTCCGCTCGTCTGCTTCAGCAAATTCATAACGTTTCAGAACGGTATCAGTTACGAGACTATTCCGAAAGCGAGGCAACCAGCCTTATGAAAGTGTCGCTCTTTATTACATGTCTGGCCGACATGATGTACCCCGAAGTTGGCGAAAGCGTTGTCAGACTGCTCCACAAATACGGGTGCGAGGTGGATTTCCCCGAGCTTCAGACTTGCTGCGGGCAGCCGGCGTTCAACAGCGGCTATCAAGACGAAGCGCGCGTCGTCGCCCGGCAATGGATCAGCGCCTTCGAGCATAGCGATTACGTCGTCTCCCCATCCGGCTCCTGCACCGGGATGATTCATCATTATTACCCGGACTTGTTCCGTGACGAGCCGGAATGGAAAGCGAAGGCCGAGGCGATTATCGCCAAAACGTACGAGTTTTCGCAATTTCTCGTAAAGGTGCTCGGGGTTACCGATGTGGGGGCGTCCTTTGCCGGTAAAGTGACGTATCACCCTTCTTGTCATGCGATGAGACTGCTTGGCATCCGTTCCGAACCGGGACAACTAATGGAGCACGTGCGCGGGATGGAGCTTGTCGATCTGCCCCACTGCGAAGACTGCTGCGGATTCGGCGGTACGTTCGCAGTCAAGATGGCGGACATGTCCGAAGCCATGGTATGCGAGAAAGCGAAAAACGTCCTGGCGACCGGCGCCGAAGTACTCGTCGGCACGGATATGGGCTGTCTGATGAATATCGACGGGCGGCTGAATAAGGAAGGCAAGCCGGTACGCGTAATGCATCTGGCTCAACTGCTGGAGCAAGGAGGAACGGCCCGATGAGTGGAACGGCACAGCACAACGAACAAGCGGACGAATTGGCCAAAATCGGCAGCGGTTTAAAAAAGCGGACCGAAATCGCACTGGGCGACGAGTTTCTGCGCAAGGCGGTCGCCTTTACGACAGATAAGCTGAAGACGGGACGTCTGAAAGCGATGGACGATTTCGGGGACTGGGAGATGTGGCGCGAACGCGGCCGGGCGATCCGCGAGCATGTCGTCTCGCACCTGGATTACTATTTGACCCAATTCTCGGACAATGTCGCCAAAACCGGCGGCCACGTCCATTTTTGCCGGAGCGGCGAGGATGCGGTGCGGACCTTTCTCGATATCGCCCGGAAAGCGGAAGCGAAGCTGGTCGCCAAAGGCAAGTCGATGGTGTCCGAAGAAATTCATCTGAACCACCGGCTCGAGGAGATCGGCGTCGAAGCGGTCGAAACCGATCTTGGGGAATATATCCTGCAGCTCGCGAAAGAAACGCCGTCCCACTTGATCATCCCTGCTATTCATAAAAACAAGCAGCAAATCGCCGACCTGTTCTCCGATCATTCCGGGGAGAAGTTCCCGGCAGAGACGAGGCCACTCGCCGATTATGCCCGCCGCAAGCTGCGGAATATTTTTCTGGAGGCCGACATCGGACTGACCGGCTGCAACTTCGGCATAGCCGAGAGCGGTACCGTTACGCTGGTATCCAACGAGGGCAACGCGCGGATGGTTTCGACGATCCCGAAAATCCACGTCGTCGTCATGGGGATGGAACGGCTCGTTCCAACGTTCGCCGACGTTGAAGTGATGCTGAATCTGCTGGCCCGGAGTGCCACAGGGCAAAAGCTCACCACTTACACCTCGTTCGTCACCGGCCCGAGGAGAGAAGGCGATCTGGACGGACCGGAGGAACTGCACATTATCGTGCTGGACAACGGGCGGTCGTCCCAGCTGGGCGACCCGCAGTTTCAGGAAGTGCTGCACTGCATCCGCTGCGCGGCCTGCCTGAACGTATGTCCCGTCTACAAACACGTCGGCGGTCATACGTACGGCTCCGTATACAGCGGACCGATCGGGGCGGTACTGACTCCGCTGCTGCAACAGGATTACAAGGAAGCCGGCGAGTTGTCGTACGCGTCCAGCTTGTGCGGAGCGTGCTACGAAGCGTGCCCGGTCAAAATTCCGCTCCACGATATGCTGGTCCAGCTGAGGCACCGCAAAGTGAAGCTGAAAATGACTCCGGTCGTAGAGCGAATCGCCTTTAAAACGTACGCCACGACTTTCGGCAACATCACGTTATACAAAATGGCCGGCAAAGCCGCCTATTGGATGCAGCAGCCGCTCCTTCGCGAAGGGTCGATCCGCCGGGCGCCCGGTCCGTTGGCGGGCTGGACGCAGTCCCGTTTCCTGCGCATGAAGTCGAAGCAGTCGTTCCGCGACCGATGGGCGCAGCTGCAGCAGGAGATGAGCCGTACGCCAAACCGGCCGGAAACATCGGGCGGCACTAGCAAAGAGGAGGGACGACCATGAGCCAAGCCGATAACCATTCGCATACGAGCCCGGGTGCAGCCCGAACCGGAGCAGCCGGAACGATCTCCGGCCGCGAAGATTTCATGCGCCATATCGCCCGCAAGCTGGGGCGCTCCGAGCCGATGACAGCGCCACCCGAGCTGCTCGTCACGGGCGTGCCGGAGCCGTACGCGGCGCGGCGCACTACGGTGCAGGAGCGGATCGACCAGTTCTCGGCGAACTGGTCGGCGCTCACCGGCACCGTCTGGACCGCTCGCGCGGCGGATGCGGCCGATGCCGTGCCCGCATGCGCGCGGCGCGTCTGCGCGGAGCGAGGCATCGATCGGGTGTCCCGCTGGGATCACCCCGATCTTGCCGCGCTGCCGCTGGACGACGCGCTGGCCGCGGATGGCATCGCCGTCGTGCCGTGGCGCGCCGATGGCGCAGCTGACGCCGACGCCGAAACAGGCGCGGCTCCCGGCAGCGCATGGATTGCGCGCAGCCCGCTGCTGCGCGCGACCGAGCAGTGCCGGCTCGGCATCGTGTGGGCCGATTACGCGATCGCGAACACCGGCACGCTCGTGCTGCTGGCGCACGGCGGACGCGGCCGTTCCGTCAGTCTGCTGACGGACACGCTGCTCGCCGTCGTCCCTGCCGATCGGATCGTCACGCGGATGGGCGAAGCACTTGAGGCGATCCGCCGCGATTATCCGGAAGCGGCCGCCATGCCGTCGTCGATCAACCTGATTACCGGTCCGAGCCGCAGCGCCGACATCGAGAACGATCTGACGATCGGCATCCACGGCCCGGGCAGTGTGTACGCCGTCATTCTCGAAACCTAACCGGAAAGGAACTGGACGAACCTATGAAATTGGTAACGATTCAAATGGAAACGGGCCCGCAGCTCGGAATAGCGACAAACGAAGGCATTCTTCAGCTTGATAAAGCACTCAGCTTGCTGCCGGACTCGGAAGTGCCTCGTACGACGGAGGAGGCGATCGCAGGCGGTACAGCTGCGATCGGGAAGCTGTCCGCCTATGCTGCCCGGTTGTCCGAACAGCCCTCCGAAACGAAAGCGGCCGTATGGGCCTCGCCTTCCGATCTCGTCTTCGGTCCCTGCGTACCGAATCCGGGCAAAATCATATGCGTCGGCCTGAACTACCGCAAGCATGCGGAAGAGACGAACGCCCCGATCCCGCAATACCCGATCTTGTTCAACAAGTTCAACAATACGCTGAACGGACACCTGGGCGACGTTCCATTGCCGAAAGTGTCGTCCAAAGTCGATTACGAGGCGGAACTGGTCATCGTCATCGGCTCACCTGCCAAATACGTATCCAAAGAAGCGGCACTGAACCATGTATTCGGCTACTGCGCGGTCAACGACGTATCCGCCCGCGATTTGCAGCTGCGGACCCAACAATGGCTGCTTGGCAAAAGCTGCGACGGCTTCAGCCCGCTCGGCCCTTATTTGGTGACGGCCGACGAGGTCGGCGACCCGAATCAATTGGAGATCAAGCTGACGCTTAACGGTGAGGTGCGCCAGCATTCCAATACGTCGGATATGATCTTCTACGTCGACGAAATCGTCAGCTACATCTCGCAGCATATGACGCTGCACCCCGGCGACATCATCCTGACCGGAACGCCGGAAGGCGTCGTGCTCGGACTGCCCGAAGACCAGCAAGTATGGCTCAAGGACGGAGACGTCGTAACCGTCGAGATCGAGAAGCTCGGAACGCTGACGAACCGGTTCGTCAACGAAGCTTGATGCAGAAGAAGCCCGCCCCTGGAATAAAGGGCGGGCTTGTTCTTTTTTTTAAATCGGCCGAGCAATGTAAGAAATTAGGGGCGATATGGGAATAACTCGGCCTCCAACGCTGTCAATAAAGTTTCTAGCGGGCTAGTGGTTAGTAGTTTTGCGGTTTTGCGGTTTTGCGGTTTTGCGGTTTTGCGGTTTTGCGGTTTTGCGGGTTGCGGTTGCGGGTTGCGGGTTGCGGGTTGCGGGTGCGGGTTGCGGTTGCGGTTGCGGTTGCGGTTGCAGTTGCGGTTGCAGTTGCGGTTGCAGTTGCGGTTGCAGTTGCGGTTGCAGTTGCGGTTGCAGTTGCGGGTTGCGGTTGCAGTTGCGGGTTGCGGTCTAGCGGAAGTTTTACTTCCGTTATCTGTTGTGTAGAGCCGGAAATCAGCGTTTAGCGGAACATTTAATTCCTCTATTTCACTCACATCGCGCATATCCCCCAAAAAAGCAAAAATAGCGGAAACCGTAGTTCCGCTATCCTGTGATATTCGCAACTTTTGCGGCAATAGCGGAAACCACACTTCCGCTCTGCTGCAGATAAACGTCGAGCTAAATACTGCCAATCTAAGGCACCCGCTTCGGCTCAACAAACAAATAACAGTCTTTTGCAAGGCTGTCGATTCATTGTGGACAACCAAGTGGAAAGGGAAAAGATTACCTTCTGGCGAGTTTTGTCTGGAATCCCCTACCTTACAATCCTTATTCAATCAAGGGATTCCGGACAACCTGTTTGAGCAGAAGAAGGTAATTTTTCACTTGGAACGGCCTGCTAACACTTCTACACAATGAATCGACAGCCTCTTTTGCAGCCTTCTATTTTCGGCAAATTGGGAAGGCGGAGGTGAATAAAGGCGGTTTGTACCTCTTATTTCCAATCGAATGGTTAAGTCAACACCATTTAGCGAAAATAGAAGCTATAAACCGCTCTTATCTCCTCGCTCACGCTAATTGCAGACAAAATAGAAGGTACAAACCGCTCTTATTCGGCCGCTCCTCCTTCGTCCTCCTCCACTCCGCCTCGTTACCCCGGCCCGCAGTGCCGTGTCACACGTCAGCCGTCTAAATGTGAAGCCCAGAAGCGGCAGTAACCAGTAACCAGTAACCAGCAATCAGTAACCAGCAACTAGTACCCAGCAATCAGCACCAAGCAATCAGCACCAAGCAACCAGCAACTAGCAACCAGCAACTAGCAACCACTAACTAGCAATAGCAACCGGCAACCAGCAGCCAACTACCGTTCTTACAGCGCAGCCGCAGCGCCGACCGCCTTCAGCCAAGCTTTGGCGATCAGAGCGTGGCCGGCGGGCGACGGGTGAACGCCGTCCGGCGCCCAATACGAAGGTGTAGCCGATGTGGACGCCTGAGCGAACAACCCGTCCAGCGGAACGAGCTTCGCGCCGAATTCGCGGGCCAGATGGCGGACGACGTCGATTTTCGGGTCCAAATCTTCGCGCCACTTTTTCCGGTCCTCCGGTACGGGCAGCACGAACGGCTCGACCATGATGATGCCGGCTCCCAGCTCTTCCTTGGTACGGGTGAGCAGTTGGCGGTACTCCTTCTCGAATTGCTCCGCTGACGTTTCGTCGCCCCGGTCGTAACGTCTCCATGTATCGTTGATGCCGATGTAGATCGACACCCAGTCCGGACGCAGTTCGATGCAGTCGGCGTCCCAGCGGCCGACCAGATCTTTCGCGCGGTTGCCGCTAATTCCCCGGTTCATAAATCGGACCTGCAGCTCCGGATAAGCGGCCGCGAACAACGCAGCCGTCATCAGCGCATAACCTCTCCCCAGATCGGCGGACGCCTCTTTATTGCGCCCCGCGTCGGTAATGCTGTCACCCTGAAAAAGGACAGTGTCTCCTTGCTTGATCTGCAGCTCCATCTCGATTGCCCCTCCGCCTTCTCATTTTTTCCGGTATGCATACCCGATAAATCCGCGAAATACGAGCTCGATGTCTTGTCTAAGCTGCTGTACAAACTTGCGATCCGGATTCAGACCGATGAGATTATCCCGACCGGAACCCGTGCGCGAGCAGAAGCAGGACACACCATCCGGGCATTGAAACGTTCAGCCGCCCCTGATTATTCCAGCAGCCTCTTCCGTTCCTTGTTGGCCCGGGCCAGCATGTCCTTGCTGTATACCGTAACTTCCCCTGCAGATTCCGCATGAAGGACCGAATACACCGTGATCGTCTCCGGATCGGGGGTCGCCGAGGAGAGCAAGCTCCACAGCTCGAAATAATACGTCTGCTTACCGTCCAGCTCGAGCACGAAACCTTGCCTCATCTTATGGCCGTCCAGTTTGGCAAACAACGTTTTCTCCGAGACTTTCAGCTCGGACCCGTTCCACTGATACGAAGCGGTGTCTGTTTCATGAAGCAGCCGTTCGCCCTGAACAAGCGTTCGTCTGCCTCCCGCTTCCGTCGTTCGTTCGGCTTGATACAAAGCGAACCGGATCTTGTCCTTGGACGAGCTCCCGACATTCTCCATAACGATCCACCATGCTACGAGTACGAACGAAACCGCCAAGATAACGAAAGTCCATCTTTTCACGCGGTGTCCCCCGGCTATCGTAATGGATGATTCCGCCTTACATCCCCATCCATTTTATTCCACGGCAGACGCTTTGTAAATAACGATTATGCCCGAAACCGGCCTGGCATCCAACTACGCGTTTTTGCCAAAAACGACCCCACCGTCGATATAAAGCGGGGAGCCCATCATAAATTTCGATTCGTCGGAGGCAAGGAACAACGCGGCGTTTGCCACATCGGCAGGCTTGCCGAGATCGCCGCTCAACTGCCGCTTCTTCAGCGATTCGATCGCCGCTTCCGGATCGTCGTAGGACGTCTTCAAATAGTTCTCGACGAACGGCGTCATAATCGTGCCGGGCAGCAGCGCGTTGATCCGGATGCCGTACGGCGCATAGTCGACCTGCATCGACTTCGTCAGCGACAGCACCGCTCCCTTGGTAGCAGCGTACGAAGCTCTGCGCGCCAGGCCGATCTCGGCGATGCAAGACGACATGTTGATGATTGAGCCGGACTTCTGCTCCATCATAGGAGGAAGCGCATACTTTGAAGCCAGGTAGACGCCCTTGATATTGACGCTCATGACCCGGTCCCAGGCTTCCGGTTCGATTTCGTGCAGCATGCCGACGCCGCTTATGCCGGCGTTGTTGAACAACACGTCGATCCGCCCGTACAGCCGAATCGTCTCGTCAATCATCGCCTTCGCGGAGGCAGGGTCGGTGACGTCCGCATGCAGCGCTACAGCCTGTCCGCCCGCCGCTTCGATAAGTCCGGTCGTCTCCTTGGCTTTCTCGAGATCAATATCCGCGACGACGACGATCGCCTGCTCGCGGCCGAACAGCAGCGCCGTCTCCTGACCGATGCCGGAGCCCGCTCCGGTAATTACACATACTTTCTGATGCAGTCTCATCGTAAGTTCTCCTTCCGTTCCCATAAAAATGCGTTATCCCGATACAAGGATAATATTCGCGTATGGCGTGCAATCTCCTGTCCGGATCACCGCACGGGATTCGGGACACAGCCGTTTAAATGTAACATGGGGTACGGCCATAATCGCAATATGCGGAAATTGCCGCTTCAGCAGCTCGTAACGTTCCGGACTCGCCTCGATCATCTCTTCCGTGACGATGATCCGATCGATCACGAACTCCTTGTCGACGGCCGTCAATACATCCACAACCGTCGGGATATCGTCGACCAGCGCCAGGTCGAGGCGCTCCGGCCCCGGAGGAACAGGAAAGCCGCGATCGCATACCGTAAGCATGTCGGTATGACCGGTTTCCGCCAATATGCGGCTAAGCGTGGGATTTAAGATGCCGCCTCGTTTCATCGCTTCATCTCCCCTTCCGATCCTTCCAAAACCTGGTTCCGCTGATCCAGCGTAATTTGTTCACGCAACGAAGGGAGCGGCCGCTTCAAATAAAACCGCTCCTTGCCGTCCACGGCCGTCACCCCTACAAGCTCCCAGCCGTCCAAGCCCAGCTCGTTCAGCTTGGCGCTTGTATCGGTATCGCAATATTCCCAGCGGAGCCATCCCGCCATCTTTATTCCTCCATTCGGAACGCGACGACCCGGGCGGGCGCGCCGCTGCTGTCCCTGATTTTGACCGGCATCGCGAACACGTGCCAGTTGCCTGCCGCGAGCTCGGGTTCGTCCAGTTGCAGCCCTTCCGCAACCCAAATGTCCGCACCGAGCAGCAGCCGATGCGTCTCCCGGTTCTCGTCCCCCGTGCCGCCGATGCTGAAATGATCGATGCCGACCCCGCGGACTTGATGCCGGACCAGCAGACGGGCCGCTTCATTCGAAACGTAAGGAGAGCCGAATACCCATTCCTTCGACCAGCTCCGCTTTTCTCCCCAGCCGGTATACAGCAGCACGATCGTCTCCTCGTTCATCCGCTCCGCATACGGCTCCAGATCCGCCGCCGTAATTGGCTCCCCGGCCTGCTTTCCGTTCAGCGGAATGAACAGCGCCGGACCTTGAAACCGGTCGACCGGATACCGGTCCAGCGTCTTGGAGAAATCGCCCAGATGCGCCGGCGCGTCCATATGCGTACCCGAATGCAGGTTCATCGTAAGTTTTTCCAGCGTCCAGCCGTCCCGCGCGCCGATCAGCAAGTACTCCAGCTTCGGCGGCTCGAACTCGGGGAGAACCGGACTGTTATGGTACAGCTCCTGCGACAAATCCACCATTTTACCGATCCGCATAGCGCTGCCTCCTTTTTAACGGTCCATGTGGTCGTCCGGCTGCGCAGCCTTTACGGTCAGTCCTCCGTCCACCATCAGCAAATGCCCGTTCACCTGCATCGCTTCGTCCGAGGCGAGGAACACGACCGCATCGCCGATCTGCCTGGCCGTCCCGAGCCGTTTCATCGGATTCGCCTCTACCTCTTTGCGCCGGATCTCCGGATCGGCCAAAAAGTCGGTGCACATATCCGTGTCGACCGTGCTCGGCCCGACCGCATTAACGTTGATGTTATACCGGCCAAGCTCGATTGCCATGCCTTTCGTCAACATGTGCGCCGCCGCTTTGGACGACTGGTAATGCGGAATGACCGGACTGGTCACCATCAGGCTGGCGGTCGACAGCACGTTGACGATTTTGCCGTAACGTCTCTCGGTCATACCGGCCGCGGCCCGCTGGGAGCACAAAAAGATCGATTTGACGTTCGTATTGTACGTCCGGTCCCACGTTTCTTCCTTGATTTTCAAAAACGGCTCGAACGGAGCGATCCCGGCGTTGTTGACCAAAATATCGACCGGCCCCAGCTCGCTCTCGATCTGCTCGAACATTGCTTCCACCTGCTCCTTCACACCTACGTCCGCCCGGACGACCATCGCTTTGACGCCGAGCGTCTCGGCCTGCTCCTTTACCTTCTCGGCCAGTTCACGCGACCGCTCCGATGTATAATTCACAGCGACATTCGCGCCTTCCTCCGCCAGCCGGATGACGACCGCCTCGCCGATGCCGCGGCTTCCTCCCGTTACCAGCGCGACTTTGTTACTCAATCGTTTCATTTGAACGCATCCTCTCCGTTGTCTGGATACCGCTACCGCTGCCCAGTGCCGCCGTCAGCCTACAAGCTAGGACCGATCCGGTTAATGCTGAACTCGGTATGTCCGAGAATTTCCGCCTTTGTCAATTTCCCGTCGCTAATCTCGCGGATTTCCTGCCAGATCCGTTCTCCCGCCTCTTCGAGCGCAAGTGTGCCGCTTAACATATCGCTCACATCGACGTCCATATTGTCGGTCATCCGCTCGTACATTTTTTTGTTGCCGGTAATTTTAATGACCGGAATTACAGCAGATCCGGTCGGCGTACCGCGTCCGGTCGTAAAACAGACGATGTGCGCGCCGCCCGCCGCCATGCCGGATACGCATTCAATATCGTTGCCGGGGGAATCCATAAAGTACAGGCCTCTCTGTGGAATCGTCTCGGCATACTCGATGACGCCTTCGATCGGCGCGGTGCCGCATTTGGATATGCAGCCAAGCGACTTCTCCTCGATCGTCGACAGCCCTCCGGCAATATTGCCCGGACTCGGGTTGCCGCCGCGCATATCCGCGCCCATCCGTTCCACTTCCTTCTCGAACCGGTCGACGATATGATACAGCTTCTCCGACACGTCCGATGTCCGGCAGCGCCCGGCGAGTACATGCTCGGCGCCGATAATCTCCGTCGTTTCGCCGATGACGACTGTTCCGCCCTCCTGGATCAGGCTGTCAGCAGCCGCACCGAGCGCCGGATTGGAAGCCAGCCCCGACGTCGCGTCGGAGCCGCCGCACTTGACGCCGAGTTTCAGCTCGCTTAGCGGAATCGCCGTCTTCTCCATCTCATCCAGCTGCCCCCGCATACGCCGCGCCAGCTCGGTGCCGTGCTGGATCGCCTTGACGGAGCCCCCTACAGATTGGATGTCGAACACTTCGACAGGTTTACCGGTAACCTTAATTGCTTCGGCCAACTCCGCCGGATCGATCACTTCACAGCCGAGGCTGATAATGATGACGCCCCCGACATTCGGATTTTTGCCTGTGCCCGCCAGCACGTCGAACGTCCGCTGCTTATCCGCCCCGATCTGGCTGCAGCCGTGCTGATGCGGAATCGCCACCGTCTCCGGTACGAGCTGGGTAATGCGGCTGCACACTTGGTTGGCGCATATTACGGTCGGGATGATCAACAAATGATTACGAATGCCGGCCTCTCCGTTCGGCCTGCGATATCCGAGAAATGTGTTTCCGCTCATATCGATTCCGCTCCCTTCGCCTTGTCCCCGCGTCCGCGGATGCCTTCGATATTGTGCACATGCACATGGGCACCCTTCGGAATCGCTGTCGTCGCCTGTCCGATGACTTCGCCGTATTTGCGTACTTTCGCGCCTGCTTCGATATCCGTAATCGCGATCTTATGACCAAACGGAATCGGCTCCGAAGCGGTAAGCGCTTCCTTTCCGCCCGGCACCATATAATGAAGCGTCTCTCCAGCTGTTATGTCCCTTATAGCGGTCGCCACATGATCCGCGGCGTCCATGACGAGCGCATCGGCTCCAGCCTGAATGTGTCCTGCCATCGTCCCGACATCCTTTCGTATTCGAATAAGTTTATCGATAACCCCAATCTAACAAGGTTTTCACTTGCTGTCAATCGTTTTGTTCCTGTACAATGTGAATAATCCAATCACACCGATTTATCGGTAACTTCATGCTGCGAAGGAAGAGAACTGTTGGTCACCATATATGATATTGCCAAGCAAGCGAATGTGTCCGCCATGACCGTGTCCAAAGTCATTAACAATACCGGTAAGATCAGCGAGAAAACCCGGAGCCGCATCAAAAAGATTATGGAAGAAATGAACTACGTGCCCAACTCGATGGCGCGCAGTCTCGTGCTGCAGGAAACGAAGATGCTGTCGCTGCTCATCCCGGACATCACGAATCCATTTTTTACGACACTGGCCCGCGGCGCAGAGGATGCCGCCATGCGGCTCGGCTACAAGCTGCTGTTCGGCAACAGCGACGAAAGTCTCGCAAAGGAAAAAGAATACGTCGACATGATTTTGTCGACGCGGGTGGACGGCGTGCTGTTCTCCGCCGCTTCCGATCTGTCCGGTCCGCATCTGCAGACGCTCCGCCTGCACCGGATCCCGTTCGTCCTGCTCGACCGGGCCGTTCCCGGCCACGAATGCGACACCGTCACGGGCGACAGCCGGGAAGGCGCGCGCAAGCTCGTCGAGCATCTGATCTCGCTCGGCCACCGCCGCATCGCGCTCGTGAACGGCTCGCTGGCCGTATCGACCGCCAGAGACCGGCTGGCCGGGTACAAGGACGCTTTGAAACTTAACGATATTGCCGTCGACGACACACTGCTGCTGGAGTCGAACTACAAACATTTCGAGGACGGACCGCTGCTGCGCTCGATGCTGGAGCTGCCCGATCCCCCGACCGCCGTGTTCGCGGGCAACAACTTCCTCGCCGTCGGCCTCATCCGCAAGCTGCTCGAGCTGGGCGTCCGGGTACCGGAGCAAATGTCCGTCGTCTGCTTCGACGACCTGGGAGCATCGGTCATCGATCCGTTTTTTACGGTCGCCTCGCAGCCCGCTTACCAGTTCGGCGCGATGGGCATCCAACTTCTGGTCGACCGGATCAAGGGCGCGACTACGCCGGAGTGGAAAAAAATCGTGCTGCCTTCCGAGCTCGTCGTCAGAGGCTCATCCGCCCCGCCGCCTGCCGGATAAGCAAGCAAGAAAGCCGTCCGGTATTGATGATACCAGGGCGGTTCTTTTGCGCGCAAACCTATCCGTTGATGCGTGGAAGGAAGGGATGGGTCCCTACGCTCCAGCCGCCCGTTGATGAGGTTTTGTTGGGTACACTCCGGCTACAAATGAGACCCGTAATTAGCTTTCTTCGAGCTGACCTGTTCAGATGCGCCGAATACGTAAAAACGTAAGTACGGGCTCTTTCACAATTAAGAGTCTCTGGCATCCTCTATTTTCGGCCTTTTCGAGAAATTCATGCAAATAAAGGCGGTTTGTACCCCTTATTTCAACCCATCGGGTGGGGTTGCGCCCTCTTCACCGATTTTTAGAGCCTCAAACCGCTCTTATCCACTTTTATCCGGTTCCTTCCCGAATCGGGATAAAACCGCCTCTCTCGATCGCTTGGCTGCCCGCTTCGCTTTGGAGCCAATCCAGCATCCGGGACGCCGGGCTGTCCGGCGGCTCATCTTCGCGCGTGACCGCATACAGGACGGCCGTATACGGGTACGTCCCCGCGCGGATCGTCTCCTTGCTGGCCGCAACGCCGTTCACCGCGACAAACTTGACGCTCTCCCTCCTGTGCATCTCGCTGGCAAAATAATAAAACGAATAGCCGAGCGCATTTCTCGCGTTGGAGTAGGCCGCCACTGTATCGATCAGTCCTCCCATGCCGGTTATTTTGCGTTCCTTCGGCGCTTCCGCCAAATGGCCTCCTTGCATCACCTTCGACTCCATATACGTCTGGCTGCCGGAGTTCGGCTCCCGCTGAAAAGCAACGATCGCCTCGTCCGCTCCCCCAACCTCGCTCCAATTTGCAACTTGGCCGGCATAGATGTCGCGGATTTGCTGCACGGTTAGGCTGCCGACCGGATTATCCCGGTGGACGAGGAAAATAAATGCATCCTTGCCGATCGGGGTTAGCTTCATTCGAACACCTCTGGATTCGGCCAAACGGCGCTCCTCCTCCGAAGGACCGGCCGCGAGGATCAGGTCCGCTTTGTGGTCAATCAGATTCAGATAGGCGTTATGCGTCGTATGAAAATGAACGAACAGCTCGGTCTGCGGCCGGTTCATGCCGGTCAGCCGGTGCGCCAGCTCCCTTCCCAGCGGAATGGCGGCAGTCGCGCCGTCCACCTTCGGGTAGGTCTGAACGGATAAGGGATACGTCCGCGGCAGCAGCAAACCAACCGCCAGCACGGCCGCAAGCGCGGCCGGGAAGGAGAGCAGCCCTAGGATCACCTTCCATAAGTCCGCCCGGTTTCGCCGCAAATAAACGAGCAGGAAGGCGCCGCACGCGGCGAATAGGCCCGGTGCCGCTGCCGCAGCAAGTCCGATATATTTGACGGAGAAGGCAGGAACATAATGACGGATATGTTCGATCAGAGGCGACGCCCAATAAGCGTACACCCAATAGAGAAACCATTCGGAGCCCTCCATGCCGTCCATCGGCCCTTCGCTGATGCGATAAGCCGCGTACCAGATGACCGGGCCCAGCAGAGTCATCGGTATCGTGCAGACATAAACAAACAGCGGTCTTCTTCGGCTAAAGGCTGCCAGCATCATACCGGCCGTACCGAATAAAAGCGCTGCCGCAAATCCGTATATCAGCTTGAGCGACCATAAGCCCATGTCGTTTAATCGTTCCGTTTCGATCCGCGAAAAGGCGCCGTTTTCGATGACGGCGGCCAGAAGTACAGTCAGCACGAAGTAAAAGATGCCGTATAAGATACTCATTCCCGCCGCATCCGCCAGCTTGCCCGCAAAACCTTCCCGCTTCCGGGGAGCCGGCGGCAGCGGCGCTGCGGAACCTTTCTCCTCCGCTGTTGTCATGGACATCGCCCCATTTCTCAGCCTTAAGCGCTCAGGCTCTTCTCTATGAAACTAAACTCTCTTATATTAGCCTCTTTCTTGCCGTTCAGGTCATCCATACAAGCTACATCCGTTCGAAGACATACACTGTACGCAAAAGGAGGAGATTACATGAAGCGAACCATTCCATCAAAAACGGCAATCAAAAAAGCAGCAATCCAAAAAGCAGCAGTCAAAAAAATAGCAGCCAAGAAAACGGCGGCTAAAAAAGCAACGGCGAAAAAAGCGGTCATCGCCCAACGGCTGCCTTCGCTTTCGTTATGGAGCGACATCAACTTTTCGGGGAGACGCCTCCGGTTCCGCGGCAATATCGGAGTGCGCAGTCTGGTCGTTTTCAACTATAATGACGTTTTGTCCAGCTTTGAAGTGGACGGCACGAATCAGAGCACGCTCGTCCTGTTCCAGGACGCCAACTATCAGGGTGCCCGCCGTGTGTTCCGCGGCTCGACCGCGATCGCCAATCTCGGCGACTTCAACGATCTGGCGTCTTCCTTCGTCTTGTCCCGCGGCCGGTTAAGCGATGCGCAGATCAACCGGATTCAAAATCGCGGCACGGCGCCCGCGAACTTTGCTGAAGTATTCTCCAACGGAGTGCTGCGGCGTTCCAAATCCGTGAAGTAACCTATGCTTCGCGGCCTGTTGCCATCCCGCCCCGAGCCGGCCCGCCCTATGCGCGGTGTCCGGCTTGGCGGGTTTCGGTCTAGCCGTCCGCCTGCTCCAAATGCTTCGTGCAGTTGAATAGCTCGCACGCCCACGTGCCGTCGCCGGCTTTACGCACCAGCGTTACCGACGTGTTTCCGATAAAAGAAAACGTTTCGCCGAGCGGGACCAGCCTCCGTATCGTCTGGCCGATCAAGCCGCCGTGACTGACGACCAGTATCCGCTTGCCCGGATGAAGCGCGGCTATTTCCTCCAACGCCTGCACGCCGCGGTCCGCAACCGATTCCCGCGGTTCCGCGCCGAGATCAAGCTTTTTCCAGTCCGCTCCCCACTTGCTTACCCGATCCTCTTCGGTCGTCCCTTCGATCTGCCCCAAATTCACTTCGCGCAGCCTGATATCGGTCCGAACCTCGATGCCTCTGCCCTCAATCGCTTTACGAGCCGTCTCCAGGGCGCGGATCAGATCGCTGCTGTACACGGCGTCCCAGGATTCGTCGAGCAAACGGCGAGCCAGCCGCTCCGCCTGCCTTCTTCCCTCTTCGTTCAGAGGAATATCCGTATGCCCTTGCGCCCTCCACTGCAAATTCCAGTCGGTAATCCCGTGCCTAACCAATCCGATTACAGTCATCGTCAGCCCTTCGCCTCCTCTGGTTTCGTTTACGCCTGCTTTGGGTTGTAAAGTATTATTTTAACAAAAATCGTTCATTCCTGTATATCCTTTGTTCGTTGACGTTTCAAAAATGCCTGATACGGGGTAAGCCTTAACTGTTGAGACTGACGTGCAGAGAGGAGACAGATCCATGAATGACTCCAGACCCTTAAACAACGGTTCCGTATACTGGCCTGCAACTTTAAATCATGCTCCGGAATACCCCGCTCTCCGGCAGCGAATATTTACCCGCGTGGCGATTGTCGGCGGTGGGTTGACCGGCGCGATCTGCGCCGCCGTACTGGCCCGGGCCGGCATCCCGGCCGTACTTCTTGAAGGCGGCAAGGCCGCCTCGTCCAGCACGGCGGCCAGCACCGGTCTGATCCAATATTCGAACGACATCATGCTGAGCAAACTTGCGGAGCGAATCGGAGTGGTGGACGCCGCCGCTTTTTATCACGAATGCCGGCTTGCCGTCCGTGCTTTGCATGAGCTGGCCTCGGAGTCGGAGCTTGATACCGGCTTCCAGTTGCGCAGCAGCGTCTACTGCGCTTCATCGGACGAGGACGCAAGCCGGCTGAAGCGGGAGTACGATCTGCTGAGCAAGCACGGATTTCCGGTCGACTGGGGACTTCCTTGCCGGGTGGGAGGAGCTTTTCCGGAGTTATATCCGACCGCGCTCATTACATACGGCGACGCCGAGCTGAACCCGGTGCGGTTCACGCACGGCATGCTGGCGGCAGCTTCGCGTTGCGGCGCCCTGCTGTTCGAGAATACGAAGGTGCTGGACGTGAGGCGCCGGAGCGGAACGTTCGTCCTGCATGGCGAACATGGAGAAATTGTCGCCAACCATCTCGTTCGCGCTACCGGCTACATACCCGGAATCGGCTCCGTCTCCAGCTCCGGCTCGCCCGACGTGAAGCCGGTCCTGAAGCAAACTTATGCGCTGGCGACCTCACCGGGCAGCCTGCCTTCGAGTTGGCCGGACAGCTATATGATGTGGGAGACGGCAAGACCTTACTTTTATTTCCGGACGACGCCGGACGGCCGGATTATCGCAGGCGGCATGGACACGGACTGCCCCGCGCCAGGCAGAAGCTCCGCAAGCCTCGAATCGGGCACAAACCTGCTGCTGTCCAAGCTGACGCAGCTGTTTCCGGAAACGGCGTGGGAGGCGGAGCACGCCTGGTGCGGAACGTTCGGGGAATCGGAGGACGATCTCCCCTTCCTGGGGGAAGACTCCGAGCAGCCCGGACTGTTCCATGCACTCGGCTGCGGCGGAAACGGAACCGTATACGGCATGATCGCCGCCAACATGCTGAAGGATCACATTCGCGGCCAAACCCATCCGCTAGCCCGGCTGCTGAACCCGAGACGAGCCAGAATGGCTGTGTAACAACGATTGGCGCCAAAGTCCCGGAATAAGACGAGTCCCGTATCCGGTACGCCGGATACGGGACTCATCTTATTCATCGCATCAGAGCCGGGCGAACAGCATCGCCGCCGTCGACAAGAGCAGCAGGGCGCCCGCCAGCAGCAGCAGCCTTCTGCCTCCGATCTTATCCGTCAGCCTGCGCCACAGCTTCTGCCGGATGTCGGTTCCCCAGCCCTCGTATTTGCCCGAGAACGAATGAGTGAGGTTGTACAGCTCGCGGACCGAATCGTTCATCGCTTTGACGGCGATCGGATGGATCTTGCTCAGGATGAGCGTATGCGGATATGTCGCCTTGTTCGCGTCCATGTCCGAATTCACGACTGTGTAGCCGAGCTGCTTCGCCTCGTCCGCCGCTTTGCGCAGATCGTCACCGCTTGCGAAGCGGAGCCAGTGATACACTTCCCGGGGGATGCCGAACCGATCCCCCTTCTCCGCCAGCGATTGGAGCAGCACATTATTTTTCGAATACAGTTTCTCGACCTGATTCGGTTTCAAGTATTCGTAGAACGACCAGTCCGCGTCTTCGCGCTCGGAAGCGATCCACCGGTACTTCGGATATTCCGCCATCACCTTCTCCGCCAATTGGCGGTGGGGCGTACCTCCCGGCTTCGCATAATAATAAAACTCCAGCCGGGATTCGGTATTGATGCGGCCGATATACACAGCTTGCAGGGAGTCGGAAAATATATGTTCCAGACGTCTCTCCAGAATGCCCAGCTTTCCTTGCGCAGTATCCCGCTCCTCCTTGTCCGTCGCGATCGCATACAGATTAATGACGATCGAGAGCAGACGGGAAAATCCGGGAAGCGGCGTTTGTCCGGAATGAGACGCATCGATGAGCACGTTCATCTGTTCCTTCTGATCGGTAGTGCGATGAAAGTAGTCCCACTGTTTCGACTTGATTGCCATGGATTCATCCCCTGTTGCGGCCAAATTCATTCAATATTCGGGGTTGCGTAAACCATTCTACGTCAACGTCTCCTATCTGTAAACCGCAAATCCAATAGTTGCGGCTTAAATTTATTAAACCGGAATTGCGCCGAATTAACCGGATTGGAGAAATATATCCCGCCGCAACAGGAAAAAACCGGGGAGCCGTTTTCGTCGGCTACACCGGTTTTTCAATAAACCACTATTTATTCGACTACGATCGCATCGCGCTGGGCGATCAGACAAAGCTCCGCCGCCTTGAACGCGTGCGCCTGGGTCATCGCGATCTCGGTCCGGTTCAGGCAGTCCAGGATCAGCTCGCCGAAGAACGGATAGCCGATCTGGCCGCTGACCGCGAAATGCTTCTCGCCTTCGCCGTTTACGAGGTACAAATGGTTGCCTTCCTTCGTGCGGGCGATGTCGATATATTTACGCAGCTCGATATACCCTTCCGTTCCCATAATAATCGTCCGCCCGTCTCCCCAAGTGCCGAGACCGTCCGGCGTCAACCAGTCGACGCGGAAATAGTTCGTCGCTCCGTTATCTCCGACAAGCGTCGCGTCCCCGAAATCTTCCAGCTCGGGATATTGCTTGCATTTGTAGTTCGCCACTTTGCTATGTACGACCTTGGCGTCTTGGCAGCCGGAGAAAAACAAAAACTGCTCGATCTGATGGCTGCCGATATCGCACAAAATGCCGCCGTACTTTTCTTTCTGGAAAAACCAGTCGGGCCGGGACGGAGCGTTCAGCCGGTGCGGACCGGTGCCGATTACTTGCACGACGCGCCCGATCGCGCCTTCCTTAATAAGCTGTCCGGCATAGATCGCGCTCTCGACATGCAGCCGCTCGCTGTAATAAACCATATATTTAAGCCCGGTGCGGCTCGTCATCTCTTTGGCGGCGGCTAGCTGCTCCAGCGTGGTGAACGGCGTTTTGTCGGTAAAATAATCTTTGCCGTGCTCCATCGCGCGAAGTCCAAGCGCACACCGCTCGGAAGGTACCGCAGCGGCCGCAATCAGCTTGACTTCCGGATCTTCCAGCACTTGACGCTCCGATTCCGCAACGTTCACCTTGGGAAATCTGGCGCAAAACGCCTGAACCTTGGCCGGGTCCGGATCGTAGACCCACTTCAGTGTAGCGCCCGCCTCGGTCAAGCCGTTGCACATGCCGTAGATATGCCCATGATCGAGCGCCACGGCGGCAAAGACGAATTGCCCGGGTTCGACTACCGGTTTCGGTTTTCCTTGCGGGGCGTAGTTCATGCCGTCGCTTTTCTGCATGCCTAAAGCTCCTCCTCCACGCTTTCTGTGCGAAAGCTCCACATTTTCCAATTATCCTCTTCATGCTACCACGGTTGGGACGAATTGTCTTTATCGTGAGTATACAATCCGTCCTCTGAATTAACTCTCATTGGTCAGAATCGGATGTTTCCGGGGAGGAGCTCAGGTGAGGGACACGGCCGGTGCTGCGGACCGGATAGCGGGCAGCCTCTCCTGACGGATCGGAGCGATACGTCCGTCCTTGATCGTAGATGGCTACTGGCTTAACTTGACGATTTCCTGATTGACTTGTTCCGCAGCTTCGCGGAGCGCCGTATTTAAATCTATGCTCCCCAGAATGACGCTGTCCAGTTTGCCGCCCAGAACTCCGTTCGCCATCTGGGTATGTTTGCTGTAGGGTACCGCGGCTGCATATTTCCGAGGGATTAATCCTTTTACATTACGGCCTTTCAAGTCTTCCGTTCCCGTTCCGAACACCTCGAGCACTTTCTGCTGATTCTTCAATACAGGGATTACGCCGATCCGGGCTAGCGACAGTTGAACCTCCTCGCTTGTCATCGCGGCCATGGCCTTGAAAGCTTCCTCTTTATGTTTGCTCGTCGCAGAAAGAGCCATAAAAACCATGTGCGGCATCGAGCCCGTATCCGGCGCTTGCGGAAATTGGGGATACTGGACGGCATCCCAGTTCATCTCGATTCCGGCGCTTTTCTTCGGATAATTGGAAGCATACGTCAGAATGGAGGCCACCGACTGTTCTTTCGTAAACTTCGTATAGGCGCCCGCTCCCGAAGACGCTTTCAAATCATCGGCGTTTGTGGCGATTCCGGGAATTTGATAAAACCTCAGTATATTTTCAAGATACGTTTTCCACCCGCCCGTATCCAATGCCGCCTTGTTCGTTTTCGGATCGATCAAGGGAAGCGACAATTGATTGTTGGACGTATACCCGCCCATCTGATGATTGGCGAATCCTTTGTAGGTCACCCCTCCGTCTTCTCTCGTAATCCTTCGGACCACGTTGTAATACTCGTCCCAGGTCATCCCGTCCTTCAAATAGTCGACGCCGAATTTATCGAAGATATCGCGGTTATACAAAATCGTCAGAGGAATTGTTTTCAAAGGCAGTCCCGGCAGCTTGCCGTTCCCGGCCGCGTACAGCACGCTCAGCACTTCGCTGTCGAGTGCACCCAGATCATAACGATAGTTCCGGACCAGATCGTCAATGTTAGCATCGAGCCCGGCCTCGCTAATATCGCTGAAAACCGGGGGTGTACCCAGGATGAGATCCACCTCTTGCTTCGTAGTCAGCAAATATTGCAAACCTGCCAAATTCCCGCCTTGCTCGTTCTCCAAAAACTTAAACGAAATGTTCGGCTGCTTCTTTACAATCAGATTTCCGATCTCGTTCATAAAACCTTCCCGGCCGAGCCCCGAGAACATGTAATAAACCGTAAGCTCTACCGGCTTGTCGACGTTCAGACTTGCCGTTTTTTCGCCGCCCTGTTCCGGGACTTCTGCTGCACCCGGCTCGGCCTCGTTCCCGGTGCATGCCGATGTCATCATCAATAGCGCCAACAAAGACAACATCGTTCTTTTCCTGATCGCCATAGACGCGCCCCCCATTCATTTTGGCTTACTCGTGGTCGCTACTCCTATCTCGCCCAAACGGTTGTTCCAATGGCTGATTTTCTGATCGTATCCACCTGTATTTGCATCTCCGGCGTAACCTTCTACTGAGGCCGATATACGGCTCTCGCTCTCCGCGTCATCGGGGCAACTGAGGTTGCGGCTTGATCGGCATAATACAGCGTCTCCAGCTCCTCCAAAGCTGCCTCGCAGCGTTCGCTTATGCGAAAATCGTGATGAAGCAGTTCGAAGTCAATGACGCTGCGCAAATAGAGAATTCGCCATCTCCATGAATTCCGGGCTCTAGGCTCCAGCTGGTTCTCGACTTGCGTCAACAATTCGTAAGCTTCCCCAATCCCTTCGGTCCGCTGGATCACGTAACGGGCTTCGTCTCCGGCAGGGCAGTCTTTCGCCGCACCGCTGACGGTTCTTACATACGTCGACTGCATCAGCTTGACCGCTTGAAAGATCGGTTCGACGAACAATGGCGAATATTCATAAGCAATGTACTCCTTGACCGCATCGTCAGCCGTTGTATGCCGATCCCAGTACAGCCGGCAGCAGATGATCTTGTTCATATCTTCGTAGAGCCCTTCCGAATACGGAAATCCGCCCTGAAAAAGCTCCCCCGACTGATCCCATATCGATTGAATATAATCCGGCTGAGGATTGGCGCCCCATCCCCCGTAAGGATGCGTTGCAAACATGCTGATCTCCGGAAACCCGATCAAGGGCAGATTGCCCGGAACGCCATGCTGTCTCAAATAAGGGTCGAGGATGAACCCGGTCCCCGTATCGCAGGTCGTGTTGTAATCCCACAAGAGGTAATCGATCCACGATGCGTCCTCGGCGACGGCTTCGGCGAGCCCGGCCCATTCCTTCCCTTTCCATTCGCCTTCTGTAAAATAATCGAACAGCCAGGTGGAGAGCACGATCTGTACGCCCGGCAAACATTCCCTGGCGGCTGCCGCAGACGCCTTGGATACTTTCAGAAAACCTCCGGCTCCCCAAGGCCTGCAAGCGGAGCACGTACATCCCCCTTGGTCGTACGGAAAAAACCATACGATATCGAGGCCAATGTCGGCAAAAGCGTGAAACAGCTCCCTTTTCCATTCCACCATTCGTTCGATGGCTCCCGGCCGGCTCGGACATAATTCCACGTGATAGTGGCTGCCGAGCCCCCTGCGGTACCCCTCCTGCTTCGTCCAGTCCGCCCGCAGCTCCGGAGGACTGCCCGCATACGCTTCATTGCCGAGCGTCCCCAGGCAGGTCATCAGGCCGAGTTGCTTGGCCGCCTTCAAGAGCGCCCGAAGCCGATCGATGATCTCCGCCGCTGACGGATCATACAGAGACGAATAATGATGCATATCGAACCAGACCGACACCGTGTTGTATCCCCACAACGCTACATCCTCCAGATAAATGATCAGCTCATCGAGCGGGGCATCGTGATAGTAATTATGGAAGTGGGTTGCAAAATAAATGCCGCGGACTTTCGCGTCCGGCACCGAGCTTCCCCGCCAGCTTCCCGGCCTAAACGCTCCTTCCGCATACTGCGCATCTCGAAGCAGCTTTCCGATTCCGTACAACAGTCCTCTTGCATCGTGCCCGGTTACGTTCACCCCGCCTTCCCGGTCCTCGATCGAATAGCCTTCTTCCCCGACTCCGGGCCGGATCTCGAGGCGGATGACAAGGCCATCCTCCCCTCCCTGATTCGCTGCGAAATCCGTAATGACAATGGGCATATCGCCCGACTTCTCGGCGATCTTCCTTCGCATCAGCCTGGCAAGCGGAATCGCCGCTTCCTGAACCCCGGAATATAAAATGCGGACCCGTTCCCTCATTGGACAATCTCCTTCGCTTCTGTTAGTGTGCAATTTCATAATGCCATTCTTCTTCCGGGGAAAAAATAACGCGTTGTCTGATTGTATACACCGATTGTTGGGAAAACGGTTTGGGATGCTAGCCTTAAATAGGCGCCATCCTTTACAATAAACGTATCTCTTTCGAAAGACAGGAGCGGCGTTCACGATGAGCGACTCGAACAAGCAGGCTTATCTTTATATTTTGAATGCGCTTAACTTCTCGTATTTGAACGGAAACACTACCAAAATCGATGCGATTCAAAATCAGGAGTGGCTTTCCTTAACGTTTAATCAGCCCTTCTGGGTGATTACCCGGGTTACGGGTTGTCCGCTGTATATCGAGACGGACGAAGCAAGATACAGCGTCGAGCCGGGGCAAGCGTTGATCATACCTGCGCATACCCGGTATAGAATCAAGCCGCTTGGAAGGGAATACGTTACGCATTGGCTGAATATGAACCTGATCTTGTTCGATCACCTCGATTTACTCCATACCATCAAAACTCCCTATGTCACGACCGTTTCCGCCGGAAACAAGATCGGCCGTCTACACGGGGAGATTACCGCTTTAATGAACCGGGAGCATACCGTGGGCCGCGCTTCCCTGATCGCCATGTTACAGCTCAAACGCCGGATCTATTCCCTGCTTGAATTGATTATGTCTTTCCCCGACGTCAATTTTGCCACTGTCGAAGAAATCGGCAAGTTCGAACGGTTTCGTCCTGTTTTATCCCATATCGAACGCCATCTTGCCGGGAATATTAAAGTATCCCGTCTGGCCGAGCTGATGTATCTATCGAATTCTCATTTTTACAAAGAATTTCAGGAAGCTTTCGGTTTGCCCCCGATGCAGTACATCTCGCAGCAAAGACTGAGGAAAGCGCAATATTTACTCGCTACGACGGATTTGACCATCAAGGAGATCGGCAACCGGGTTGGCTACGGCAATCCCTATTCGTTTAACCGGTTTTTCAAATCGATGCACGGTTCCAGCCCGGGCCAGTACAAAAAAACGGCGGCAAACAGCATGCATTCCATCCCCTTTTAGCAAATACATGTTCAGAGCTTATCTTATCGGCTGAAACGACGCTGCCGACGCTTAACTCCCCTTTTCAAGCCGCATCTGTAGCTCTGCTTGGTACTCGTGCTCCGGTAGTCTGCGGCGTGTTTCCGGCTTCGCGGGCTTTTGCCGGAGGGCCCCGCCGGCCGATGCTGCCTCCCCCCGACGCGATCGTCGTGTCGCCCCGCCGGTTGTGGTACAATAAACTTGTTTTGTTACAACGAGTTCAGCACACAGCGGGAGGCGCAGCACATTATGGAACAAGTTATTATCGTCGGCGCGGGGCCTTGCGGCTTATCGGCAGCACTGGAGCTGCAGCGGGCCGGCTTCGATCCGCTCCTTATCGAGAAGCAATCGGTCGTTCATTCGATCTATTTATATCCGACCTATATGCATTTTTTCAGTACGCCGGAGCTGCTGGAGATCGGCGGCATCCCGTTCTCGACACCGAACGAGAAGCCTACGAGAGCGGAAGCGCTGAACTATTACCGCAACGTGGCGCTTCGCGCGAATATCCGAATCCGCTCCTACGAGCAGGTAACCGGGATCGTCCGGACAGACGACGGGTTCCGCGTAACCAGCTTGGACAAAGCGGGACGCGCCGGCAGCTACGAAGCGAAACATGTCATTTTGGCGACCGGATATTTCGATCATCCAAATATGATCGGCATTCCCGGCGAGCAGTTGCCCAAGGTCAGCCACTTTTTCCGGGAGGCGCACCCTTACACGGGTATGAAGGTGGCGATTATCGGAGGCAACAATTCGGCCGTCGATGCAGCGATGGAGCTGATCCGGGTCGGTGCGGAAGTGACGGTCGTCTACCGCAGAGACGCGATCTCGCCGAGCGTGAAGCCTTGGGTCCGTCCGCTGTTCGACAGCATGGTGACCAAGGGACGCATCCGCATGCTATTCCGGTCGCGGGTAGTCGCGATTGAGGAAACGCAAATTGTCGTGGAAAGCGGCGACGACACGGTCGAGCTGGAGAACGACTTCGTGCTCGCTCTAACCGGCTTTCGGCCGGACCGCGAGTTTCTGCAATCGGCCGGCATCCGCATGGAGGGCGATCCGGAGAAGCCGTTGTTCGATCCGGAGACGATGGAGACGAACGTTCCGGGACTTTACCTCGCAGGCGTCATTGCGGCAGGAGCCGATGCGAATGAGATTTTCATCGAGACCGGACGCCACCACGGGGTGGCCATTACCCGGCATATTTTGCAGCAGCGTTCGGAATAGAAATGGAGGGGGCCGTTGTTGATTGAAAAGGATTGATGTAGCTTCAACGATACTTCTGGACGAGACCCGCCAAAAAATCGTCATGGTCCGAAGTCAGAAGGACGGCAAGTTTAACTGGACGACGCCGGGCGGAGCCGTCGAACCGGGCGAAACGCTTGAACAGGCGGCCATCCGCGAGACGAAGGAAGAATGCGGATACGACGTGCGGATCGGCAGCCTGCACTCGGTCAGGGAGATGTTTTTTGAGACAAGCGGCCATCATGTCGTCATCTTCACCTTTTATGCGACCATCACCGGCGGTGAACTGGAGATTATGGACCCTGACGGCGATATTGTGGAAGTGTGCTGGATGGAGCTCACCGCGGCCAACGAGCTGATGACGTATTTGCCGGAGAAGCTGAGCGGCATGGAAGACGCTCCTTCCGGTTCGGCCTCTTACTATTTTCAAGGAACCTTGTAGTTCGAAAAACGCCTGAACGGTGACCGCAAAATGCAGCCATTCCGCGAGGTAGGCCTTGCCGGAAGAGGAGGTTTACTAACGGGCATGATGCGCTCCGCTTCGCTGAAGGCGAAATTCGCTGGCACAAGGGATTCAGGACAAGCTGTTTGAGCAGAAGAAGGTAATTTTTTACTTGGGACGGCCTGCTAATACTTCTACACAATGAATCGACAGCCTCATTTGTGGCCCTTATTTCTTCCATCTGACGGGGTCCTCGCCCTAATTGCAGGTTTTAACATCCCCAAACCGCTCTTATTTCCCCGGTCGAGCGAGTTGCGGACCCAATAAAAAGCTTCAAACCGCTCCTATCCGGTTCCTCCCTGCTTATAACGTCGAATGTCACAGCGTAAACAGGACCGGCGGCTCCGGCGGGGGCATGTACAAAAACATTAAAATAAACGGTGAAGCCCAGTTCAACGGCGACATGGATTGTCTCGGGCTGAGCTGTTTACCTGTGCGCAGAGATTTGAACTATCCGGCGTATTGGGCGGATCGGAAGGCGGCATATTCAATATCGTTTCCATCAACGGACTCGGCGAGATCGAAGGGGATATCGACTGCGTCGGATTCGTATGCAACGGGAAAGCATCGATACGCGGATTCGTCCAAGCGGAGCATATCGTCGTAAACGGCTCTTCATCGTTCCGAAACGTAGATACCGGCAAAATGCGGATTAACGGCAGATCTGATTTTGCAGGAGTTGTCCAATGCGCCGGAGAGTTCCGAATCGACGGATACGCCAAAGTCGGAAGTCAATTGACCTGTGAACAGATCGGATTAAACGGTTTTCTGTCGGTGAAAAGAAATTGCAGCGCCGAATCGTTCGAATCCCGGGGGAGCTTCCGCATACAAGGTTTACTCAATGCCGGGACCATCGATATCGAACTGCATTCCGAATGCCGGGCTCGGGAAATCGGCGGGGATCGCATCTTTGTCCGTAAAAGCAGGAAAGCCAACCCGATCGCGAAGCTGGTCAAAGCGCTGACTTTTAATAATGAACAATTAACCGCCGAGACAATTGAGGGCGACGATATCCAATTGGAGTACACGAAGGCCGACATAGTCCGTGGAAATCACATATCGATCGGTCTCGGCTGCCAAATCGGGCTGGTCGAATATTCGGGCAAGTTTGCCCAACATCAGGACGCTAAGGTGAAAGACCGCCGAAAGATCTAGATGATCCGAAGCAACTGATTTATTTCCCAAGAAATAATAGGACCTTAGACTCATCGAAATCCATCGAACTTAGCTAGTTACCCCTGAAAGAAAGCTAACCTATCCAGAAAAATGCTAACCTATCCAGCTTTGTTGAAAGTCGCAAACTTAAACGGCTCCGGAACAAAATAACAGTTTCTGGCACCCTCTATTTTCGGCCTTATCGAAAAATCGATGAAAATAAAGGCGGTTTGCACCCCTTATTTCCATCAATTGGTCTGTCCAAAGCAGGGATGCGAATCCGAGCTGCCACGAGGATGAATGGTCCTGTATAAGCGGTGTCTATTCTACGTTGGCAATGTCCCTGTTCGCTCTAACGCCTCAGTCGGCTTGTACATTTGAACCATTAGGAATAACTTCGATACGAAGCTGTTCCACTTCTAAGGCCCCTGCATAAGTCGCAGCTTTTCAACTTTCATCGTTTACCGTGTCTCGGTTCGCCTGTCGCCACAGCGGGCTTGAACATCCCCTCTATTGTGCAAAAAAGAGCACGAGACCTCTTCGCGCGAAGTCCCGTGCCCTTTTACTGCGCTTCATTCGTTCCGGCGTCGCCGTTACCCGGCTGCTTCGCCCGGTACGGATATTCGTCGATTTGTCTGCATATTTCGTGCTGCCAATCCGTATCGCGGGTCATCGAGGCCATGAGCGAAGCATTTTCCAAATAAGCCATTTCCCAACATATCTTGGCATTCACTTGCATGCATTGTTCAAGCTCCGTTTGTTCCGACGGAGTTAATTTCCTTTTCACCGAAAACGTCCACAATTCCGCCAATCGCAAATGTACCGGATGCAAGGTCATTCCCATCTTCGTCCCTCCATAGTTGCCATTGTACCCAAGAATGAGACGATTCAAAGCCGGGAGGTGAAAAAATGCATCCTGGAGGATGTACGGACGGAGCATAGATGAAGCACAGCACGCGCGCAACAGCGTCAATCGGCCAAGATCCGGCCGGCCGTAGCGATCCGGGACCCGTGCCGCTGTGGCAGCCCGGTCCGAAGACAAATTCACTGGCACTTCCATTCGCCTACTGCCATGTGCTTGACCACCACTATGTGACGCCAAAGCACCGTGCGCTTGGAGCTGCGCACGGTGCGGAAAAGCGATCTATCCTGACTGACTCTAGCCCTGCTGCTCGGTCGGGACCGCACCACCGCGCTGCTGCACGACATGGGTCAGCTCATGACCCAGCAGTTCTTGGCCTTGGCGGCTGTCCGGGTTGTACTGGCCTTGACGGAAAAAGATATCGCTGCCGGTCGTAAACGCCGTCGCCCCGATCGATTCGGCCATCCGGTCCGCGCTCGTATCGGTATGGATGTTCACATCCGAGAAGCCGGAACCGAAGGCAGACTCCATCTTCGCTTGAACCTGCATATCCATCGGGCTGCCGCCGCCCCGCTTCTGCTCGATCTCTTGCTCCAAGGACTCGCCGGCATCGAAGCCTTCGCCCGAGCTTGCTCGCTGAATCGCTTCCGCCGAGCGCTTCATCTGAAGCTCCTCTTCTTCCAGCTCCGGGCCTTCGGATTCACGCTGAATTCCTTCCGCCGAGCGCTTCATCTGGAGCTCCTCTTCCTCCAGCTCCGGGCCTTCGAATTCGCGCTGGATGCCTTCCGCCGAGCGTTTCATCTGAAGCTCCTCTTCCTCCAGCTCCGGACCTTCGAATTCGCGCTGAATTCCTTCCGCCGAGCGTTTCATCTGAAGCTCCTCTTCCTCCAGCTCCGGACCTTCGGATTCGCGCTGAACGGACGCCGTATCGGCAGACGCTGAGGAGATCCGGTCCGCCACCAGCTTGCCGACCTGATCCGCTTCCTGCTCATAAGCATCGCCGGCAGGTCCCACGGTCAGCTTGGCCTGAACTCCCTCCGGCAGCGGGGCAGCGCTGGGACCGGCACCGGTCAGCATGCTGCCGATCGCCTTGTTGCCGATCGTTCGCTGCAGCTGCATCATCGGATGATCGGCGGCCGCCCCCGCCGGTTTATGGGTTTGTTTCGATTGTCTCGCCAGATCGCCGTCCGGACGTTTATGTACGCCGCTATGCATGGACATCTGTACGACCTCCTATTTAGATGGATCGGATTCATGTTACGGATTCGTTCCGATGATGATAAGCCGATTATCGAATAATTCAACTATACCACAATTCCAGCCGACCCGATGGGACAAATTGTATATCGGTCCTATTTTTTCTCCAATGTCATAATCGCAATATCGTCGAATTGTTTCGCTCCGTCTGCAAACCGGTCAACGTCACCAAGCATGGCCTCAAGCACCCCGGGACCGTCCGCCCCGCGAAGCAGCTCCAGCAGCGTTTGCAGCTTGTGCGAGCCGTACTGCCGGCCCGAGCGGTCCTCCGCTTCCGTAATGCCGTCGGTGTACAGCACGATCCGGTCTCCGCTTTCGATCATGGTCTCGTGATCGGAATACACGGTGTCGTCCATAACACCCAATGGCAAATGTTTTCGCGCCGCCAACGGAGCGAGACCGCCGTCGCGCCGGAGCACATACGGGGTGCAGTGGCCCCCTTCGCTGTAAGTCAGCGTCCCGCTTTCGGCGTTCAGTACACCGCAAAAAATGGTCGCAAACATCGTTGAATCGTCTTTGTACAGCTCCCGGTTCACTTCCGTCAGCAGCTCCCCCGGAGACATCCCCTCCGACATCCGACCTTTGATAAGCGTCATAATCATGGCCATAAACAATGCCGCCGGAATCCCTTTATCCGAGACGTCGCCCAGCGCGAAAAACAGTTCCCGCTCCCCCAGCCGGAAATAATCGTAAAAATCGCCGCCGACCTCACGCGCGGGACGGAGCAGCGCATGGACTTCGGCAGCAAACCGGTCAGCCGGCCGATGATCGTCCGTCCCTACCTGATCTCCGGCAAGCGCCGCCGATACGTCAGGCTCCTGCCAGAGCGCCGATGCCGCCTTTTTCCACGACAGCTCCTTCGGAAGAAAGCTCATCTGGATCCGCTGGGCGATCCGCAGCTCGCTCTCCATCCGCTCTTTGGCCGCAACCGTCTCCTTCAGCGCCGCCATCGATTTTTCCAGGGCGTCGTATAACATCGCGTTCTCCAGAGAGACCGCCGTCGGCGATGCGATCGATTCGAGCAGCTTGACGTCGCGGTCGGTGAACGCCTTGCCGTCTCGTTTGTTCAGCACCTGCAGGACGCCGATCACCGCGCCTTTGCTGAAAATCGGGACACAGAGCAGATTGCGCGTCGCATAGTCGACCCGGTTCGCCACCTTGGACGACCAGCGCGGATCTTGCGAAGCGTCGTCGATTTTTACCGGCTGTCCGTTCTCCGCTACCCAGCCCGCCACGCCCTCCCCCATCTTGAGGCGGATTTCGCGCACTTCCTCGCCCTTCGAACCGGTGGCCAGCTCGAAGTACAGCTCCCCCTTCTCACGGTCTACGAGAATGACCGAGGACGCTTCCGCATGGAGGACACGGGCGCTCGTCTCCATAATTTTGCGGAGCAGATCCTGCTTGCGGATCGTCGAATTCATTTCCAGACTCACTTCGAACAGCTGCATGGTCCGCCTAAGCTCCGTCTCCGAAGCCCGGCGCCTTCGTTCCCCCCATATCCATCCCGCAAACGCCAGGACGGCCGGCAGCAAGAAAGGGAGCGTCTCCATGGCGTCATCTCCCCCGTCTATCTGTAAGTAATGTCAGCCGCTTCTATGCAGCCTGACCGCGCCCGCCGCATGTATCGAACGGGAAGCAAGCGCTACTCGCGTGTTACCTGGAGCGCTTCGTCCTCGGTAACGCATAGCTTGAAGATGCTGCTGAACCCGGACATGTCGAACACTTCTCTAACTTGCTCGCTCAGATGGGCCAGGGCGAGACGGCCCTGGATCGCCTTCACTTTTTTGGCGGCAAGCAGCAGGCTGCGAAGCCCGGCGCTGCTGACATACTCCAGACCGCCCAGATTAAAGACAAAACGACTGGCCCCCGCTTCCACAGATTGCAGAAAACTTGCCTCCAGTTGGCCCGATGTGTTCGCATCCAGTCTTCCGCTTATGGCAAACACCGTAATTCCGTCGTCTGTTCGTTCAGCAATGTTCATCCGTCTCTTCCTCCTCCTCGTGCTGACGCAGACGCATCGTCAAGCGCAGCTCATTGCGTCCCTCTACACGGGCATAAGTCTTGCTCTCGGTTAACGATTTGGCGAAATGAATGCCCAGCCCGCCGATCTTCCGATCCTCCAGACCGGCTTCCACATCCGGCTCCGGCCGGTTCAGCGGATTAAAGGCGATGCCGTCGTCCGAGATCGAAATATCCAGAACTTCACCGTTCAAGGCAAGTCCGATCTCGATCCGCCGGCTGCCTTCCTGCCCTTCTCCGTACCCGTATGAGATGATGTTCGTGACCAGCTCGTCGCAGATCAGGTTCACCCGGTACAACGCGCGATTATCCATGCCGAGCGCTTCGGCCGTTTCATTCAGAAAGAGGCGGAGCCGCTCCAGCTCCGGCAGTTCGTTTCGCAAGCTTATGCTTGTGGTTTTCATCCCCCTGCCCCTTCCACGCCATATAGTTTACCGCACGATTATGCCATCTTCATCAGCATATTCTCGAGCAGCCGGACGCGCGCGCTTGTGGCGTGCAGCAGTCCGATGCCGATCTCGGGATACAGCCGGATCAGTCTGGATAATTGAGCGCCATGCATCGCCAGCAGGAGAGCATCGTCGAAGATCACCTGCGCCGTAACCGAAGAGGCCGCCCCGTCCAGCGCCGACGTCTCCCCTAACGACTGCTTGGAGCTGATGACGCCGATCGTTCCGCCGCTAACCCCCTCCAAGCCGTTGCTCAGCTCTACGGTTCCTTCGATGACGATATACAAGCTCGGCGACGGCTCTCCCCGGCGAAGCAGAATCGCTCCCTCCGGATGCACCTCTTCCTGCGAGATGCCGGCCAGATGCCCAAGCTCGTCGACCGACAGATCGGAAAACAACGAGACTTGCTTTAAAAAAATCACTTTGTCGAGCATCGACAGCATTTTCCGCTCTTCCTTCACGGCGGACCGCTCCCCTTCCTCTACCGCATGCGCCGCAATCCGGCTCAGCCATTCGTCCGGCCATGTCCGGGCGTCTTCGATCAGCGCTCTCGGATGACCGGACCCGCTGTCGTCCGCATGTTCCATCCGTTTCAAAAAATCGAGAAGCGCACCCGACAACCGCCGGTCGCCGATGCCTTCCGCCAACACTTCCATGCCGTTCTCGCGCACTTCCTCGTTATCGTCCCTTATCGTATCCTGAAGCGACAGGACGACGCGTTCGTCCGACAGCTGGGCGAGCACCGCCCACACCCCTTCCAGAAGCGAAAGATGTATCTCGACGACCCGCTGGGCCGCAAGCTCGGACAGCTCCGGCTTGCCCAGTCTGTCGAGCGCTTCGGGTAAAGCTCCTTCGCGGCTCGATGTCGTAATCCGCTGAATGCACAAATCGATCAGATCTTGACGGATCGTCTTTTCATCCAGAATGTACGCCAGCGCGGTTACGGACAAGTTCCAGATGAACGGGTTGCCGCCTGCGGCATGCTCCAGCAACACCGGTACGGCAGGCTGGCCGATATCGATAAACGCATCCAGAATCGCTTTGCGAATTTCTTTATCGGCAAGCGGGATCATCGCCAGCAAAGCAGGGGCCGCTTCCGTATACCCCAGCTTGCCGAGCCCGTGGATGGCGGCGGCCCGGACTGCGGGCTTCGGGTCCTCCAGAAGCGTCATCAGCCATGGCGCGTACGAGGTCAGCTTCAAATCCGCCACCGTGCGGCAGCCGTAAATCGCCCATTCTCCGCCCTTGTCAAGCATCGAGACGAGCGTCTCCTCGCAGGCGGGATAGCTTTCTTCACTTTCGAGCGCATACAGCGCCTTGATCCCTTCGTGCACGACCCGTGGCTGGGCGTCCAGCAGCTTGGCTCTCAGGAAGAAGTGGGCCTGGCTTTTCATATGCTTGGCCCGCCCTAGCAGCTTGACGCATTCCGCTCTCACTTCCTCATCGGGATCTTCGAGAAAGGCGGCGACCTGCACGAGTTCCTGCAGCGATGCCGTCTGCAAATTCATTGCCCGCAAGGCGGCGAACCGGATACGCGCGCTGCCGTCGCCGGTCAGGCCGATCAGATGCGGGAAGAAGGTGGAATCCTTCACCTTGCCGATCAGTTCCAGAGCCAGCTCGCGGACGTAATCGTTCGGGTGCTTCAGGTAGCCGAGAATGGCCGATAACGATTTGGAGCTGTTCATCGCCCCCAGAAACGAGACGGCGTTTTCGGACAAGTCCGCAAATAACGACTGTACGCTGCCGACCAGCTCGCGGATGTACAGATGCCGGCCGTACCAGGCTACGACGATGAGGACCAGGCTGAGCGCGATACCGATCCACGCCAGCGGCGCGAGCCCGAGCCAGCTCATCGAATGAGTCATCGACAGAAACGACCCGATCAAAATCCCGCCCGAAGCAGCAAGCCCTTGCGCGTAATAACGAAACCCGTCCCGCTCCGAAATCGGCATCATTTTAAAGAAAAGCTGGTAGCACGGCTCGGCGATATAATAAAGCAAAATATACAACACCGCATATGAAAACGATATGACGCCGAGCCCGTAGGGTCCGTTCATCGACACCGAGACGAGGCCGAAGCCTCCGGCGAACAGCAAGGAGATGCCGAGCAGCACGTTGCTGGCGCCGAGCTTGTTCATCAGCTTGCCCGAGACGGTCTGCAGGCCCAGACATAAAGTGAACTGCAAGGCGGTGATGAGCCCGTAAAATGCGGTCAAGTCCCCTTCGTTTGTAAAATGCGCTTCCGCAACGTTGAAGTATTGATACTCCATCATAAAGTACAGCGTAGGCATCAGCGTCATTAATCCGATCGCCGTGAGCAGAAACGGGCTGGCGACGATTTGTTTCATATAATACCGGTTCGTCCTCTCGTCCTGCCGGACCGTTTCGGGAGCCTCCTGCTTACGCGCCGCTTCCTTGATCATCAGCGGCGTTAAATAGCGGGCGAGCGACTTCCGGAAAAATCCGTACCCGATCAGCAGCATCACCGGCGCAAGCGCATATACCGCCACCGTCCCGAACCATTTGCCGATCAGATAAGCGCCGATCCCCGCCGTAATGCCTCCCGTCGTCGTCGAAGCGACGAACACCGGCATCAGCCGCTTCGCCTGCTGGGTCGGGCACAGATCGAATGCCGTGCTCCACAGCAGCAGCGTCAGCTGGCGGACGACGAAGTTCGAGGAGACGAACAGAATCGGATAATAATAGCGGAAGTCGAAGCCGCCGGCCATAAAAGCCAGCAGCACGGCGCCGTTTCCGATCAGGATGAACAGCATGATCAGGTACAAGATCCGCATAAACCGGTCCTTAGCGGTCCGTCCGGCGAGCTTCGCAAGCAGCCAGCCTTCGACCGGCATGATGACCGCTTCCGCGATGTAGACGTAAGGCAGAAACTGTACGCCGAACCGCTGATTGAACAAAGCCATGAATGCCGTATAATTCAGCGACTCCGCTACTCCCCCGAAATAAAAAACCGGAAGCATCGTGAACAGCTTCCGGGCATCCTCTCCACGCAGCCCGAACCACCGATTTAAGGCAGCTTGCATGCAATCAAGTCCTATCCGTTGGTCTATGAATCCGTTGCTTCATTCAAAGATCCAGTTTTTTATAAAATGCGATCCGGTCTTCGCCGTCGTAATAATAATTCGGATACCGGCCGATCAGGCCGAAGCCGCGCTTCTGGAACATCCGCTGAATCGGGATATACTCCGGCAGGTCGCACGTATAAGTCAAAATGTAACGGCCGTTGATGGAGCGGATGTACCGCTCCAGAGCATCAAACAGCATCCCTGCAATGCCGAACCGTCTGTAATTCCGGTGGACGACCAGATAGTCCCATAAGTAACCGTCCGTCCGGTGCTCGTTTTCCTTGCAGCTCGTAACGCCTACAATATCGCCATCTTCATTTTCCACATACCAGTACTTATGGTGCATCTGCTTCAGGCTCTCGAACGGCCCGCTGCGAAAATGCTCGATTTCTCCCGGCGTGTGCCGCTGATCGTCAAACGACCATTCCGACAAAAAAAACTGGCTGATCCGCGCGGCGTCGCGTTCATTCTCCATTAGCATAATACGAAACTCGTGTTCATTGCTCCTTGCCGCTTGCTGCCCCCCGCTCACACCTGTTCCTCCCTTTCTCCCTTGTCAGGAAACCGACAATGTTCCGTTCCAGTCTTCGGTCGTGCCTTTCTGGAAATATTCATCGCAGATATAGAAGTACAATTGAGCTGCTTTATCCTGCCTGTTTTGCTTGATGACCATCAAAAACGCTTCCCGCGCATCGTAAAACCGGCCTACCTGGTAATACGTGACCGCTTCCTCGAACCGCGCCCTCGTCTTGTCTTTAAGCGTCCGGATCGTATCCGGATCACCCTGATATACATCGTATAGATGCAGCGGCTCCTTCATGCCGCCCACTTGAATCAGGCCGAGATTCCGGTACTGGAAACCGGAGGAGCCGTCCAGCGACTGCACGATGCTATCCGTGATCAGAATCGAAGCGCCCAGCGGCTCCGTCAAACGTTCCAGAATCGTGGATACGTTCACGTTGTCCGAGATGACGTTGCTTTCCAGTCTCTGCTCCTCGCCGATAATGCCGAGACGCAGCGGCCCTTTGTGCAGGCCGACTCCGATATCGACCGGACGGTAGCCCGAGTTGGCGCGGTGCGTATTGTAAAGCTCGACCTCCCGCCGCATCTCGATGGCCGCCTTCAGCGCATCGTCCGCCTGGCCGGGAAACAGCGCCATAAAGCCGGCTCCGGAATATTTGTTGATCATCCCGCTATTATTGCGCACGTACGGCCCGAACCGTTTCAAAAACGAATTGACGAAATTAAAGTTTTGTTCCGGCGTCATCCGTTTGGACAGCATGTAAAAGCTGCGGATATTGAATATCATCGTACTCATGTTTTGTTCGACTTGATCGCCCAGTTCGACGTCCAGAATCGTGTCCTTGTTCAAAAACCGCAAAAACTGCTGGGGCACGAACCGGTAATACGCCTGGCTTAACGCCTCGACCTTCCCGATATATTCGCGGATGCGCTCGGCCATCGTATTGACGCTTTCGCCGAGATCGGCGATCTCGTCGCGGGTGCGGATGTTCACCGCCGTGTCCCAGTTGCCCCGGGCGATGTCTCCGACCGTGCGGCGCAGCTTGCGCAGCGAGGACAGCTGAATGAAGGTCATTAGCAGCAGCACGGCCAGCAGTCCCGCCGAGATCCCCACGATATTGCGGACGATCGTCTGCAGCAGTTCCCGCCGGTGAGACAGCAGCGACTCCATGTTTTTGCTCGTTTCGAAAACGCCGACGATGTTCCCCGCCGAGTTGTAGATCGGTGCGATCGCGTAGTTCCAGACGCCGGTATCGTCCTTCCAGCCTCCTGTCATCACTTTCCCTTCGGACGCCACCTTGGAGTTTTCGTCCGTCATCGGGAACGGGTTGAACATATGCATCTCGTCGTCATCTTCCAGGATACGGTAGATCAGCCCGTTCTCCACCTTGTATACCGCCTTGTAGAAGCCGCGGTTGGCGCTGTCGGAGTTGTTGTCGAACATGGTGTTAATCTTCTGACGGAACGCGTTGAACGTCTCTCCGCGATATTCGATGGGAGAGTCGATCGCCTCCAGCTTGTCGCCGTCGACCAGATTTTGCCCGTTCGCGGCGAGCAGCGACAGCTCGCGGTACGTCTCCTCATCCATCTTGGATACGAAATTGTTGAAGATCAGCGTCGACAGCAGCACCATAGCGGCCGCGACCGCCGGGATGAACACGATTGCCTGCTTGAACAGCAGCGATGTCCGTCTGTCGAGCAGATCGATATAGATCAGTCTGAACGCAAACAGAATCAGCAGCACGCCGAGCGCCGCAACCGTCCAAAACATCCACCGGTACGCCACGTATCCGGCCGAATAACGCGCGTTTTGCAAGGACGGCTTCAGCGTGCCGTCCGCCGTCCGCAAGTTCATCTGCGTATCGTCCACGATGATGATGCCGCCGTCCGGGCTCAGGCTGATGTCCGTCTTCTCATACGGGATACTGATGCCGCTGGCCTCGGTTTTGGCGGTGTTGACCAGTTCCTCGATGATGTACGGCTGTGCCGGATCTAGACGGCTGATCGCCTGCGAATTGTAATCGATGAAGACGAGCCGTCCCGCCGAATCCAGCCTCAGGCTTTCCGGAAAGTTGCGCCTCGTCCGGTCAAGCCCCGGCAGCGGATAAACCATACGCGACGTTCCGTCCGCCAGCGCCTGATAAATTTCTCCGCTGCGGGCCGAATAAAAAATGCTCCCCGCGGTGATCCCGTCGATTTCGGCCAAATATTTGTTGCCGGGCAAGTTAAACGCGTATACCGCCCTAGGCTCCGCATCTCCTTCGGCGAACCGGTATTCGGTCACTTTACTCACTTCGTCGTTGAAAAAGTATAACTCGCCCTGTTTGATTTGCGGGCTCTTCAATCCGCCGATCCGGTACCGTTTGTTTTTGGGATCGTTGTAGTCCTGATTGAACAATACCCGCTCCAGCTTACCGCCCGCGTCGTACCGGACGATCTGCTCCGATTTGACCGTAAGTCCGTAAGGATCGAGCAGCGTCCTTACCGTGTACAGCCGGTTTAACTCGTCGACGGCCATATCGTTGAACCGGAACAGCTCTCCGTTTCTGCCCGCCTCGCTGTGGATCGAGTATTGCAGCGTGCCTTCCTTGTCCAGCTTGTGAATCGTCTTCTTCGAGTTGTCAATGACGTACAGATTGCCCGACTGATCGGCAATCGCCCTCGAGAGACTGACGAACGGAAGTTCGCGGCTCAGCGGATTTTGCTTAATTAGGTGCCGCTCCTGGAACACGAACATGGCCGCGGCAGCGGCAAGCAGCAGGGCAAACACCAATACCGCTACGGACTTCTTCATGGGCTTCTCCTCGTTTTCTCGTATTCCATCCACCGGTTTACTCGTGCAGCTCGATCGTGAACGCGGCGGCGTTCCAGACGACCTCAAGTCCGATCGCCTCGGCCAATAGGCGAAGCGGGACGTACGTCCGTTCCGCGATCAGAAGCGGGGCCGTATCCAGCGCAACCGGCACGCCGTTCACATAAGCCGTCCCGCTGCCGATCATAAGCTGGGCCGTTCCGTATTCCGTACTGACGGTAGCGGTTTGCGTATCGCCGTTCCATTCGACCGCCGCGTCTAACGATTCGGATACGGCGCGAAGCGGAATGAACGCCTGGCCGTCCAGCACAACCGGAGGCACGTCCAGCTTTAAAGGGATCGTGGGCGATATCAGGTTTTGCACCGGCAGCGGCAGCGCGCGGCTTCCCGGCTCGCTTGCGATCTGTTCCGCCACGGCTCCGAGAGCCTGCAGCTCCGCTTCCGTGTAAGATTCGATTTGCAGCGCTTTGATCCGTTCAAGCAGCTCTGCCGTCAGCCCGCCCAGTTCCGCGGCGATCGCCGGTTGAATATCCGCGGCTGCGCCGTCCGGCGCCTGTTCCGTGGCCATCCATTCATCGAGCAGCCCGGACAAGCCATCGATCCTTGCAAAGAGCAGCTCTTTCTCCAATTGCCGCGCCGCAGCTTCGACCGCAGACAGCGTGCGGACGGCCGATTCGAGCCGCTCCGTCTCGCCGGCTGCTTCCGCCGACTTCTTGTCCGCCATGATGGCCGACTTGGCCTTCGCTAGCACCTCGAGACCCTCTGTTATGCCGCCGGACTGATCGGCCGCAGCGCCAAGCAGTTCCACAAGCGTCTTCATCGCTTGCAGCGCTTCGTCCTTGTCCCCGGCCGCGGCGGCTGCAAGCATGGCGGCTTTCGCGTCTTCCGCCTGCGCCTCGAGCAGTTCGGGGCTTTGCGGCTCCGTGCCGCTTCCCGGTTCCGCTTCAGGCGCCGCCAGCTTGGCCATGATCGCCTCGGGATTGTTGACCAGCGACAGATGACGCAGAGCTTCCGCCGTCTCGCCTTTCTTGAGCGCTTCCAGCATCGCGGATCTTGTTTTGGCATCTTCGAGCTGGGTCGACAGTCCCGCAAGCATATCCAGCTTGCCTGCGGCAGTGGCCGCTTCCTGCTCCGCCTCCAATTGCTTGATCTGCGCGGCGAGAACGGCGATCTCCTGATCCAGCTCGTCCGGGGTCAGGAGCGATTTCAGTTCGCCCTTGCCGGGCACCTCCATCGTGACGCGTAGGGCGTCGACCTCATCCGGCGATAAAGCCGCTTTCCCTGCCGGATCGTTCAGCGATTCCGCGCCGGTCACCCGGTCCATGCCGAACCAGGCTGTCCCGTCGGGACTGTAAAACAGTCCTTGTCCGGACGGCTTCACCGTAGAAGACGCCGCCTGGTAAATTTCCGGCGTAAGCGCGTCCAGCGCCACCTTAACCGTCCCGATAATGACCGCCGCTGCGGCGGATTCGGATTCGGCTTCGCCGACAGGCGCAGACGGGGCCGGCCGGGCTGCCTCGACCCGAAATGTTCCCTGTGAAGATCCGCCTTCCAGCCTCGCTTCCCCGATCGTCTCCGTACCTGCGAACAAGACGATTTTGACCTGGGCAGGATCGGCGACATGCAGATTCAGAACGCGAACCGGTTTGCCGGCCGGGGTTCTGCCGGCGATCGGCTTTCCTTTGGAATCGAACAACGCATAATCGGTAGCTTTCAGCTTTTTGTCCGGGCTCACCGTAAATTCGCTCAGCAGCTCGCCGACCGCCGGCTTTAAAGTCCATTTGCCGGAGAAGGGCTTGTCCGGAGGCGGCTTAGCCTCTCCTAATCCGTCGTCGATCGTCTCGTAAGGGAGAATACCCGGCCGGTACGTCCGCACCAGCGCTCCCCCGGCAGCGGCGTTGAGCTTGCCGACTGCGTTCAGGTAGGCGATCTGTGACGTCAGGAGAGCCGCTTCCGTCTGCTCGAATGCTTCTCTCGCTTCCGTCCGTTGCTCCGAAGCCGCCAGTCCGAGCCGGATCATCGACTCGGTCTTCTCTTGGGCTTCCAACGCCGTATCGCGCGCCCGGAGCGCTTCGGCATACGATTCTTCCGCGCCCTTCGCATCCAGATACGACTGCCTGACGGCCGTTATGACGGCGCTCCTGCTCTCTTTCTCCTTCAACTCCGCCGCTTGCTGCTCCATCGTCGCCAGCGGCAAGCCGTTGCGGAGATCGTCCAGATAACGCAAGCCGTCGAATTCGCCCTGAAACAGCTGCTTCGGAATCGGGAGGACGATCCACACATACCCTTCCCAATCGCTGCGCACCTGGTCCAGCAGCGACTCGTAGCTGGCCGTAAACAGGTCCATATCGACGGGCTGACCCGCATACATCCGGTCGAACACTTTCATGCGCGCCGCACCGAATTTGGCAGCGTACAGATGACGTGTCGCGCTCAGCTTCTCGTCTGCGAGACGACGATTGTGCATATCCTGAATCAAGCCGATATTCGTCTTCAGCGCCTCCGCAATATATCCCGGCAAGGCGTTTTGCGACAGGTCCGCATACAGCGGCTCGAAGGTCATCGCAAAGGGCAGTTCCGTCCGTTCCCCGAGCTTCTCTCCGAACGCCAGCCGGGAGCCCTTGGCTACAAGCTGCGCCTGCTTATATGCCGAAGCCGCCCGGGCAAGTGCATCCTCCGCCGTTTCCTTGTCCGGCTGCTTGGCCAGCCCGTACCTCAGCCGCTGCTGGACCGCTTCGAGCGCCTTCCCGGCCTCGTCCCACCGCTGCCGCGCCTTCTGCTCCGCCTGCATGTCCTGATAGACTTGCAGATACGTGCTCTCCGTCTCGAATCGCACCTCGAGCGCCTGCTGCCTCAGCTTCTCGCGTCCCACTTCCAGCTGCATGCGGGCTTGCGGCACCTTCATCCGGATTTGAAGCTGCTGGCTTATATTTTTCGGCTTCGCAAACAAGCCGGCAGCTTTCTCCTCTTCGCTTTTTTGCGCGTAATGCGCCTGCTCGAGCTCCGCTTCCTTCAGCCTGACTTCGCTTCGCGCGTCGCGGAGCTGCGGACTGCGCTTAAGCGCCAGGTCGACCGCCTCGGTCATCGTCAGCGATCTCAGCTCCGCTCCCGCCACTCCGGGAGAAACCGCCATCGGAGCGGCGATCGCGAGCAGTAGAGCCAGTCCGAGCTTCATTCGGCTTGCCATGTTCACAGTGAGGCTCTCCTTTTACTGATTGGATACATCCCGATTCACCGCTATAGTGAAAAAGTCCCTGCCGTGCTGCAACTGCGTTTTTTGGCCCCCATCCGGGCCTGACCCCGGTACTTCAAGCCGTTCCCGGAAATTTAGTTCCTCCGGAAGTCGATTCTTGTACCTGGAATATATTGCTGGCCGATGGTTTTTCTAGTACTATGAAACTAATTATATCATCTCTTCATCTATATAGGTGAACAAGATTGGAAGAATGTGATAATGGGAAACGTTGTTTGCGGAGGGGCCATGCTGCAGTGCAGCTTCGGTGCCGCCCCCAGTTCTTTGATGGTGCTGCCAGCGAATCGGGTGATCACTTCGATGCCGATCGCGAACATTATGGACAACAAACCGATGCTGAACATCTTGCCTTTCGGGATGTGCCAATCCATGGCGAATCCGGCGGTCGCGGCCGCTACGGCGGCCAAGTTCGGAACGTTAACTCCGGTTCCGTGCGTCCCGGTCACCGCCGCGCCGTGGGCGCCCGGTTGTCCGACGGTGCAGATCGGCAATATGCCGGCGCTGAATAATACGTCCAAGTGCATGTGCAATTGGGGAGGCGTCATTCAGATCGTCCAGCCCGGTCAGATGACCATTCAAGTACCATGATATTATGCGTTAGGAAGTGAACTCGTTGGCTTTAAATACCAAGACGCTTGAAAATGTGTTCAGACCGATTTTGAATCCGCTGGTCTACAAAGTGCTGAGGCCGCTCCGGGAGGCCAAAAAGCTTCCGGGCATCCTGATCAAGAAGTTCCAGGCCGCCGTCAAAGGAATAATCGGGACGAGAGAAACGTCTCTGAAAAACTACGTAGCGGTCGGTTCTTATTACGTATCAAAACGTCTTCTCGTCGTCGCAGTCCTGATCGTACTGGTTCTCTCGTACTTCCTGTTTATTAAACCGCCCGCCCTCGTAAACAAATGGTTCAACCGGGTCCCGGTCGTTATCGAGAACAGCCCCAAAGCGATGACGGTATCCGGCCAAGCGAAAGTTGTCGACCAGGCCAAGCAGCCCCGTTATACGGGCGGCCTCGAAGGCGGTCTCTACATGGGAAGCGGCAAGCTGTACAGCGAGACGGGAAGCCTGCTGTACGAAGGCGAATTCGACAAAGGCCTGAAGCAAGGAGGCGGCTCCTTGTACGACGGGCAAGGAAAGCTGCTCTACAAAGGCCAGTTCGCTGCCGACCAGTACAACGGTCCCGGGACGCTGTTCCAAGTCGACCGCAAGATCCGGTACACCGGCGAATTCCAGAACGGCAAGTTCGGCGGCGCGGGCAAATTGTACGCCGATAACGGCTCTTTGCTCTATGAAGGGCTGTTCCTCGAGAACATGTACCATGGAGCGGGCAAGCTGTTCGGACAGAACGGCCAGATCCGCTACGAAGGCGAATTTGCCGCCGGCGAATTCAACGGAACCGGCAAGCAGTACGATGAATTAGGGCGGCTCGTCTACGAAGGAGCGTTTAAAGGCGGACGCTACTCCGGAGAAGGCGCCGAGTACAACCCGGCCACAGGCTTGGTCAAGTACAAAGGCCAGTTCGCCGCCGGAGCTTACGCCGGTTCCGGCGAGCTATCGGACGACAACGGCGTTGTCCGGCTGAAAGGAACGTTCCGGGGCGGCCTGTTGACGGGAACGGGCGAAGCGTATGACGCCTCAGGCAAACCGCTTTACAAAGGCGATTTTGTCGACGGGCTGTACGACGGTGTCGGGACACTGCTGGATTCGGCTGGAACCCCGGTGCTGAAGTCGTTTTTCGAGCAAGGCCGGATCAGCCTCCAATCGTTTATCGGCCTGCCCAGCAAAAAGATCGAAGAGCTACTCGGCAAGCCGGGAGAAGTCGCGCTGCTGGATCAGGTTCAGCCGCTGGACATGACCGCGGCCGGGAACGCTTCGGCTGGCACCGCCGGTACGGATCGCGCAAGCGCGGCTGCCGGCGCAGGCGCCGCAGTCTCTACGGCAGCGGCCGACACCGCCAGTCTCAAGTTCCAACTGCATTATCCGGATTACCAGATGTCTTTTCTTGCCGCTCCCTCCAAGTCCAATCCGAAGGAAGCCGTTGTCTCCGAAGTATCGGTATGGGGCAGCAAGCCGCTCTCGGTGCTCCAGCCGGGAATCGAGACGTTTAACGGCTCGGAGAAGACGAATGCAGAAGGCTATACCGTGCTGGAGCTTCGCGCGTCCGCTCCTGGCGGAATGACGGTCAACCGGTATTACCGCGGCGACTACTTGTATGAGCTCACCTTCAACAAAGGCGAGAGCGCTGCGTTCCAGCTCGATATTTCGGCGATCGAACGGGCGAAGCGATAACAAGCCGCCCGTTTCTGCAAGCAAGAGGCTGTCTCCCGCGAGGGGACAGCCTCTTCACTTGTCTTATCGGACCTCCCGGTCCGCGGACGGGCCGTGGGAGCAGCCTGTTCCTACGGCTTACTCCGGCTTGTTCTCCAGGCTGACGGCCGCCTCGGACAACGTGACGATCCCCGGGTTGCCCTTCGTTTCCGCCTCGGCAGCCCCCTCGCCCTCGCCCGTTGTGCTGCGGTACGCCCACCAGCGCACTCGTACGGTCCGCGCCTCGGCTACTTGGCGAAGCTTGATGCCGATCCGGAACGTTCCCTTCTGCGGGTAAGCGACGATACCGGTCTGGATATCCGGCAGTTCGGCTTCGAATTCGCTCCCCGTAAATACGTCCGCCGCCCCGAAATAAGCGCGCTGGCCGCTGTTCAGCATATCCGATACCGCGTCGTACGTCCGTTCCTCGATATTCGTCACGATATACACATCCCCAGGGCCGTAACCGTGCTCGATTTCTTGGGATACGAAGCTTTTGACCGCCTTGCCGAACGACAGAGCCGACTTGGCAAACGGCGAAATCGGGATATCAACGAAGCCGCTGCGCAGCTCCTCCGTGCCGGACAGCGGAGCGGCCGGCTCCGTCTTCTTCGCCGCTTCCGGTGTTTCCTTATCCCGCTCGGCGCTCCGCATCGCTTCGCGGACAAGAGCCGGCGAAAGCTCAGGCATGCTGTCCGGCCCCGCCGGAACGCTCCGGTTACGTCTTGCTTCCGCCAAGGTAAGACGGTACGCCGCCGAAGGATTATAGACGAACTCGCCGAACGGAACCTGCTCCACCCGTTCGATCACATAAGTCGGTCCCATTTGCAGCAAGCCGATTTTGGCCAAATAAATACACGGATCGGACGAGGATTCCAGCGACACTTCCAGCGGCTGCTTCAGGAAATCGTCCATCAGCTGCTCTTCGACCGAGCCGTGCATAATATGGACGACTCCCGTTTCTCTGGACATCCCGTCGATCCGCTTATCACCTACGCGCAGTACGGCCGATCCGGGGATAACGCCGATCTGGGCTTTCCCGGAGCCGACAGCATCCGCACACAGCTCGATTTGAAATTCATATTCGGTCTCCTGGGCGTCCGAAGGCTCGGCAAACCGGACGGTGCTGCCGCCGGGAGCGGCGAGCCTTTCCGTAGCCAGCTCGTATTCCAGCTCAACCTTACCGGCTTGCAGCGTCTTCTCGATCCGGATCATCGCGTGGAACGTCTGCCCAGGGTTCACATATTTCGGCGTAATCTGCAGCACCCGCACCTGGGAGTTCTGATAGAGGACGACCGTCTGTTCCGTCAGGCCGGACATCGGCAGCTCGGACGGGTCCGGAGCCTCCTCCCGGATAAACAGCCGGTAACTTTCCAGCATCCGGTTGTACTCGCTCACTTCATCGGAACGAACCGTCGAGTTGGCGATCGAATGGACCGGCTCCTTGCCCTTCTCGTCGTAAGAGATGCACAGGTAGACGTTTTTGGCGTATTCGTTATTCGTAAAGCCGTCCATCATAGACAGCTTCAGTGTAACCGGAGCAGGTACAACAATCTCCCGCCCGAGCGCATCGATCGCCGCCCCCATCTCAACCGATACGGATTTGTCGTCCACGGCGATCACTTGCATCCCCGTAATGACGCCGCTGCCGAACAACAGCCGGTTCATCATGCGCCGCTTATCGTTGAAATATTTTTGCTCCGATTCGAAGTCCCGGACCGTCAGAAGCTTGCCGTAAAAATACCGGTTCCTTTCGAACGGGTAATACCGCGATTTTTTCATTGGGGTCCCTTCCCTTCGGTTTATTCCAAGCCCGAGTCCAGTTCCAGGCGGGTATGGATGTCGATCCTCTTATCCCGGTCCACATCGATAAGCACCGTGCCGTGCGGCATGGACGATTGCCGGTCGAGCGTAAGCAGCGTCGGCTCCGACAGCACCGTGTTGATTCCGATGTACGTATGCATATCCGCATGCATCCACGGCTGCAGGATGACGAGTCTGCCTTCCGCGTATGCCGGCTGCTGATCCTCGATAATGTTCTCGACCATCATCCGCTGCTTGTCGCTGCGCACGCATTCCGGCGGCAGCATCACGCAGAAGCAGTACGGATTGTCGCCGTACAACCGGGTGAACATCTGCCGCAGCTCGGACGACTCCTGCATATGCTTCAGCTGGTGCTGCTCCACGATGAAAGGCTCCACTCCCGTATAAATATGCAGCATCTGCGACAAACCTTGCCTCGTTCCGCGTAATTTATACAGCTCGGGCGCCCGCTTCATCAGCGTCCGCAGCTTCGGTTCGTCCCAGTTCTCGGCGATATCAAGAGCCAGCCAGCGGCTGAGCCAGGTCAAGTACGGACCGGCGACTCCGTCCGGATCGAACGTGGAGCTGATCTTGTCGATCTTCTCTTCCATTTCCGCGAAAAACGTGCCGAACAAGGCGAGAAACCGTTCCAAAAACTTGGAACCGCCCGGATCTTCCTGATAGATGGACGGCAGGTGGACGATCGGAGACTGTCTCGGAAAATGAACGCGCAGCTTGCTGACAACCGGGGCCGTCCGTTCGCTGCCGGCGAGCTCGAGACGGTACCACAAGTACCTGCCTTTGGCGTTCATCAGCAAGGCGTCCCGCGGATTGACGATCGGCTCCGACCATAAGTGGCGCGAAGCTTTCCATTTGCGCGCCAGAGGGATGTCCGGATTGCCAAAATACTCGCTGTAATCGACGACTTCGCCTTCCAGTACGCCGTACCGCTCGTCCGTGGCAAAGCAGGAAAAGCGGATTTGCGTTTCTTCCGGAATATCGGCCAGCAGCTCGATTTTGTGCCACTCGGTCTCTTCCTCCACACTGTCCAGCTCTCCCGACACGTACCACGCTTCCGGCAAGCCCGTATCCGCCAGCGTCATCGTCCGCGATTGCAGCTCGAGGAGAGTGATGACGCCCTTCTCCCGGTCGAGCGCGTAGATCCGGTTTTTGCGGTCATGGAGCAGCTTATCGACCCGGGAGCGGTAACCGGATACTTTTGCCGTACATTCCCCGGAAGCCGCGTATTGGAAAATAAACCGCTCGTCCTCCGAAGAACCGTCACGACTTCCGTCTCCTACATACACGGCGCCTTCGGCATCTACGGCCACCCCGGCCGGCGTACCGGTCTGAACGGTCCGGGTAACCGCGGGGTCTTCCCCGTACCGGCCGAACCGCGTGACCGCCTTGCGGACCGAATCCAGCAGCACCGGCTCGCCCTCGCCTGCACTCGCGAGAGAAAACCGGCCGCACAGGTCGCGAACCGAAGCGGCGCTGTCCAGCCGCATCGTTTCGTGTTCGAATACGCGGACGACTTCTCCCGAAGAATTCCACTGCAGGACGGCGATGCGGCTCCCGGCCGGCACCTCCGCGCTGTCAGGCGCGTCGCCTGCGGGATCGAGCGGAACGACCGTGTACAGATGGCGCCCTTTGTCGGCTGCCGCCGCAAGCGGGTACAGTTCGATTCCGTTCCAGCGCCGGGCCGTCCATAACAGCTGGCCGTTGGACGGCGCTACGGAGCTGATCCGGTTATCTCCGCCGGGGTCGGCCATGTACAGGCAGTCACCCTCTGCCGCAAGATAGGACCGGTTCGTAAACAGCTGGTGCCCCGGCGAAAACAACGGCTCCGTATGGCGGTTCTCGTAGTCGTGCACCCAAATTCCCGCCCGGGTGTCGAGCACGTACAGCTTGCTGCCCGGACCTAAGGCGAAATCGGCCACTTCGTCCGCACCGTCGATCTCGTACGAATGTACCGATTTGTACACCGAATATTTGTCCGTCCGCTCGATGGAAATTCCCGAGCTGCGAACGCTCATATTGGCCATCCGGCCGTTGTGCCAGTCCGCCGGTTTGTTGAATGAGAAAAACCGTGCCGCCCGCCGCATGCGGTCCCCCCCTGTCTGAAGCTTAAGCAAGCCGCTGCACCTGGCGCGCCGGTTCTACAAGTCCGACACGCCGATCAGCTCAATCTCATGCTTTCCTGAATAAACGAGCCCGTATGGAGGAAGATGGATGTCGCCCCCTCCGTCCTTGCGCACCGCAGTCCCTTCGGCGTCAAGCCACAGATCCTGCACGTAGACGACACCCTTCAGCCTGCTTACCGCCCCGTATACGTCACCCTTATACACCGTCCGGCCGAACCGCCAGCCTTCGCCGTCGCCATGCCCCATCGGGCGGAGAAGACGTCCCAGCTCGTTTACGATAAACGCGGGGTTGTCTTTGCAGGAAGGCTCGACCACGACGACCGCATGTACGGTGACCTGAATATACTCGGCCGGGATGACATGCAGTTCCGTCGTGAGCAGTCGGTGCCGGTCCAAGTGGCGGCGGACCGTCTCCAGAAACCCCGGGCCGGCCCGCGGCTTCTCGCTCTCGCTGTAAGGGACGACGACGACCGTCATATGCGCGGCCGCTTTCTCCCGCGGATAATCTCTCATGTCCGGCTTATACAGCGGAATCGCCTTAACTCTGGCGACGCGCAGTCCCGGCGTTTCTTTGGCGATCGCCTCGTAGTCTTCAACCGTCACGGCTCTTGTCGGCCTGTTCAGCTCATGCATCACCCGAAGCTTGGCGTTCTCCAGCGTCTCCTCCTCGGTGCCGCCGGAGGCTGCGGCCGGATTGGTCACTTCGATGCCGGCCCATTCCGGATGTCGGGCGGCGAACGAATCGATCATGCCCTTCTTGACGTTCCCCCGCTGCCCGCCGCCGGACTGCAAAGCGGCAAACCGGATGTTCGGTACGCCCGACTTGGCCGGGATGGCGCCTTGCTCATTGTTGCCGAATCGGATCAGCCCTTCGGCCCGATCGTATATGTAGTGCCGGTCCGTCGACCGGGAATTGTCAAAGTCGTCAACCTGGCTCCAGTCCTCCCACGTCAGTTGTCCCGAGACACTATCGCGGGAGGCGACCTGCAGTTGCATGCCTGGACTTCGGAACGTGCCCGAACGGGAAATGTCGAACTCCTGATCCGGCAATCCGTTGCTCGCTCCGACCCACAGCCGGTCTTCCGCAGCCGGATCGAAGGCGATCAGACGAATCCGGTTCTGGCCGGCCGGCGGGACCGCTCCTTGGCGGCCGTCTCCGAAATCGATCCGGAGCGAACCGGCGGAAGAGTCTTTCGACAGGACGCAGCACTCGTCATCCGCACGGCAATTCTCCAAATCTTCCACCGTTCTCCATTCCCGCCAGTCGCCTTGCTTTTCCCGAACTTGCACGACGACACGCCCGGTCCAAGCCAAATACCGGGCGGTCTCGCAGCTTTGTCCGGCTTCTCCGTCCGAGTCGAAATGGACGGTCTCGCTGAAGGTCCGGACCTGTTCGGCCCGAACCGCATTGATGCACAGGCTCTCCAGCTTCGGAGAAAGCTCGTACCCTTCCCGCTCCAGGACACAGACGAGCCAGTACCGCTTCTTATCGTCCGCGGGATACATGGCTCTCGGACTCATCCGGGACGTCAGCCGGAACGTCAGTCTGCCGGACTGCGACAGACTCGCCGTCGTGTCGCCGATCGTCTGCACCGGAACCCAGCCGTCTCCAGTCTCACCGCCCGCGTATTTCCACGATACCGCAGCGGACGGGATCGGCGGCGGCTCATGGTCCGCACCGCCTCGCCCGACCGCTACCGGGTACCGGTCCGACAGCCTTACCGACAGCTCGATATCGGTGTCCGGAGGCAGCTCGCGGTCGAAGCCGACGAACAGCCGGCTGCCTTGACGCGCTTCCGCCCCGAACGCATAAAAGGCGATGCCCGTCTTCAAGTTCGCCGTAAAATCGCCAGCCGCCGTATCGGTCCTCACCATCACTTTCTCGAGAACGGCCGGGATCAGCCGGAGCGCCTCAAGCGTCTCGTACGACTGATCGAACGCTTGCAGCGGCGTCCCTCCGGGAATCGTGAGAGGCTGACACGCACCGGAAAAGGTCACCTCGCATGAGGCGGAGGCAGCCAGACGCGGCTTTACTCCAAGCAGCTTCAAAAACTTGAGCTCGCTTCTCGCCGTAATCCGGTTTAAATAATACTGCTGCATTTCCGTCATCCACGCCATCAGCTCGAGCATCGTCAGCCCCGGATCGTGGGCGTTCTCGTCCGTCCACTCGGGAAATAGTTTCGGTATCGCCTCGCGCGCTTCCCGAACCATTTGCTCGAACATGCGATCGTCCAAATTGGGCAACGGCAGCATCGTCTATCTCCTCGCTCTCCGGCCTTCAGGCCTTGCTGGTCTCCCGATCCTACAAAGCATGGACCGACACTTTATGGGTTCCGCTGACGATAACGCCGTGAGGAATATGCAGGGGGCGGTTACCGTCGATTTCAACCCGGCGGTCGTCTTCCAGCATATAGACGGACATGTACAGCTTCTCTACAAACGAGATCGAACGGATCGTCTTCAACAAAGCGTAAAATACGGACGGATGCACCGTTTGCCCGATTTCCCATCCCTGTCCGTCAAAGTTGCCGCCAAGCGGATCGAGAAACCGGTTCAGCTTCTGAACCGCCTCGAGTTCCGCCGGAAGCACATCGTCGAAGTGCTCCACCGCGACTACCGCCGTAATCGAGATTTCCAGAAATACCGGGGGGACGACCCGGATATTTTCCGACCAGGCCACCAGCGAGGAAGCGCGCTGCAGCACATACGTCTCGACCCGTTTTTTCAGCTCGGGAAAAGCCGGCAATCCCGCCTGGCCTTCCTTGGGCAGTACGACCAGCGTCATTGCCCCGGGCGTTTTCTCCATCTTCGCATTCCGGTTCGCCATACACTTCACTTTGGCTATATTCGGATAAGCGTCCCGGGCCAGCCATTCGAAGTCTTCCGCCGTGACCGCCCTGCCGTGATGCTTCAACAGCTGCGGTCCGCGCCGGACGGCCGAATCCATCGTCTCCGGATCGCAGCCGCCGGCCGCCGGCTCCACGTTGGTAACGCCGCCGACAAAGGCGATCGAGTTCTGCAGGGCGGTAATCGTGCCTGCCGGCGTATTGCCCTTCCTGCCTGCCGTCACCCGGTAGGTGACCCTGACTTTCTCCAGGCCGTCCTTCGGCGGCTCCAGCCCGTGAACCCCGTCGCCGAACCGAAGCTGGCCGAACGTGCGGTCGATCGCATAGTGGCGGGATTTGGCAGTCGAGCCGGCGAAGTGGGCGACCTCTCGCCACCGGACCCAGACGCGCTGAAGCTGCCTGTCGCTGTCGCGGATCGCTTCGTACTCGGGCTCTCCCGCTTCGTCGAACGCCGCGAGGTCTTCTTCCGTAATCCGCACCGTCTCGTCGACCCATACTTCCTCGGAGACGATATTTTTCCGGCTCAGCTTATACACGCCCTCGTCGAGCGCCCGGCTTTCCGGATATTCCGCGGCTACCGTTTCCTGCTGAACGACTCTTACCGTATTCAAAAACAACCCTTTGATCCGCGGAAAATCGTCGCTGTCGCTGATATGATCGTAGCGGTCGTCCCGGTTCACGGCCCGAATCCAGCAGCCCCGCTCTCCAAAAACAACGTCTTCGGCGAAATCTGCGGGCCCAACGAATTGAAGCGTCCCGCTTTCGGTTAACCCTTTCGTACCGTCGATCAGCTTGAGCGGAGCCCACTGAGACCGGACTCCGGGAGCGGCCGAGCGCAAATATTCCCATTCGAGATACGGCACCGCCTCCGCCTTCATCCGCTGCGGCACGACGGCGGCGTAGATCGAGACCGGTCCGCGCACCGGCGGGCGGTCGAAGCCGAGGACGAGCGTAGGATGCTTGCCTTCCAGCGGTACGAACGGTTCGAAGCCGCCCTTCTCGGAACGGCTGTGCCGTGTCCGGTTTTCATAAACCGTATTGTTGAGCGTCAGGCACCGCTCCAGCGCGTACACCCGCTCCTCATACCGGTAGGCCAGCTTCACCTCTTCCACCCACGGGGACAGGTACACGGGGAACGGAGCGTACGCGTTTTCCATCTGAAGAATACGTCCGCGAATCCAGTAGTTGAAATGCCCGTTCACGTAAACGGGAGCCAGATCGCCCGGGCACCGGAAGCCGATCCGCTTGCGGACCGCTTCGCTGCCGGGATGATAGAACAGCTTCTCCGCTTCTTTGCCTGCGTCCAGACGGACCCAGGACGAGCCGTTCCAATATTCCCAGATGACCCCGGTGATCGATACTTTCGGCGGATCGGGCTTCTCGAACTGCGATTTCTTCATGACCAATTTCCAGTCAATCGCCGGCACGTGCTCCGGTATAAACCGGTTTTCGATCGCTTTTAATGAAAACGACAGGTCGATCATCCCGTCCCGCTTGCAGAACGCTTCCCGGCTCGCCAAGTAAAAAGTGCCGTACTGGGCGAACTGGTCGCCGAAAGGATAAAACCCGGCGGGGTCCGCTTGTATATCGTTAAAAAACATAATGTCCGGATGCAGTCCGCCCTGACCGGCGCTGTCCTCGTAGTCCGTTTTCACCGCAATCCGGTCGAGCGACAATCCGCTCTCCGCCAGCGACTTCTTGCCGGGCTCATGGGGCTGCAGACGGCATTGAATCCAGCGCCCCCGCGTACCGTTCACTTCAACCTCGGCAATTTCGCCCGGAGTCGACTTGGTCAGCACGATCCGGTTGCCCGCACCCCACACCGCATCGAACGGAAGCCAGCCGTCCTTGGACGAATACAGCCACTGCACCCATTCCGGCCGGGTCAGCTGGCTGCACATCTGAACCTCGTCCCTGCGGGCCGAATTGCCGATCTCCACTTCGATTCTAGCCGTCTCGAATACCGTGAACATATCGTCATGGGACAAATACATCGCATGCGCCTGCAAGTTGTCCCTGCCCCCGATCACAAAAAGCGGGGTTGATGCAGCTTGCCCCCTCTCCGGATCGGTTAGCAGCTCTTCCGGGACCCGGACGATCGAATCGTGTTTTTTACTCGACAAAAAGGCGGCGTGCCAGCGGGCCGGCGTCAAGAAGACGGACCTTTCCGTCTCAAACGGAACTTCTCCGTCCGCTCCGGCCGCATGAATCCGCGTCCCGGCTTGGATCAGCACCGGCTCCTTCGTGCCTTCATTCAGCTTGAACGCCGCATAACTGACGGACGGGCGCGCAGGCAGAAGCGATACGTCGAACAAGTTCAAAAAGGCGACTAAGTTTTTGGCAGGCACCCGGTTGAGCCTTTTGACGTTTTCGTGGTACATGTCCGCAAACAGGGCGAACAGGGCGGCACCGGGATCCGGATCTTCCGGCGTAAACCGCCATTCAGGCGTGTAAAACGGCGCCAGTTCTTTCATTCGGGCGAATAAATCCGCCATCGTACGGGGATCAAGCTGCGGAGGATTCACGATTCCACCCCCTCGCCGTATGTAGGTTGGACATTGCGGCCGGTTCCTTCTTTCCGTTTAGTGCGTGCCTTCGAATAAATAGAACGGATATACCTGATTGAACAAATTGTTGGTCGTGCGGACCGTGTACTGAATCCGGACGTGGACCTTGCCCAGCATCTCCCGGTCGGGCGTCGCCGTTACTTCGACTTCGTCCACCCTCGGCTCCCAGATCCGGATCGCCTCCCGCACATTGCCCTCCAGCAGCGCAAGCGTCGTATCGTCGGTCGGTCCGAAGGCGAATTCCGCAACTTCGCAGCCGAAGTCCGGGCGCATGACCCTCTCTCCCCGCGTAGTGCCGAGTATGATCCGGATCGATTCGTATATATCTTCCTCGTATTCGGACATCCGGATTTTCCCCGTGGCCGGATCGACCTGAATCGGGAATTTCCAGCCGCGTCCCAAAAACTCGTTTGACATCGTAATCGCGCGCTCCTTCCTCTGCGCAGCTTTCCGCCGCCGGCACGCCGAATCAGTTGATTTTGACCATCGTCCCTTTAATATTGATCATTCCGTCCGACTTGATATCGAGCGCGGCCCCCGACTTGATCGTCATCGTAGCGGAAGCTTCGATATTGACCTGCGTCGATTTGATGTTGATCTCTTTGGCGCTTTCGATCTTCACGCTGCCTTTGGCGTCGATCTTGATTACCGTGGAACTGCTGGATATCGTAATTTCGTTGGCCGAGCCGCCCTGGATCGATATTTGGTTGTTGCCGTTGCTGTCGGCGATCGTCAGCGAATCGTCCTTGTCCGCGAAGACGGCGGTTTGCCCTTTTTTCGTTTTGATCGTAATCGTTTCTTCGCCGGCTTTATCGGTAAATAAAATCTGGTTTCCGGAGCGGGATACGATTTTCCGCTCGTCGTTTTTGTCCGCAGGAGAAGGCGGCGCCTGCTTGCTGTTCCACAACGTGCCGATGACGATCGGATAGCGGATCTGGCCGAGGTGAAAGGCGACCAGCACTTCGTCTCCGACCTCCGGGATGAACAGGCTGCCCATCTCCTTGCCCGCCATCATCGTCGCGATCCGCGCCCAGCCGGTCTCAGCCTTCTCGTCGTGAAGCGGCAGGTGGAGCTTGACCCGGCCCAGCTTGTCCGGATCGTTATTGTTCGTTACGATGCCGATCATGACGCCGTCGATACGCGTATTCAGAACGTTCGGCGACAGTTCTGCGGGAAAATTCATCATACGGCGTTCCCTCCCAACTGGAATCGCGTCACATAGCCGTCATCGTCGAGAACGTGGCTGGCGGAAGTGATGTAATACGTCTGGTTGTACGTATCGCCCACCCCGCTCAGCTTCAAGTACCGTCCGGCCCGTATCTCCGGAATGCCGATGCACTCGGCGTGTCCCGTCACCAGCTTCATCGAGCGGTGATTGAGGTAAGCGTCCGCGTAGTTTTTCGCCTCGTCGTTCGAGCTGGCGTTCATATATAACGTTTCCGTATAATCCCCGATCTTGGAGAGTACGTCTTTGCCGGTTTTCGAATTGCTGCCCAGCTTCGTGATCGATCCGGATTCGCTTTGGACGACTTTCTGCTCCTTATCGTCCCAGAACCGGATCTTCACCCCGGTCAGCTGTTCGGCCAAATTGTGCTCGATCGATAGCGAGCGCAGTTCTTTGCCCAGCGCCAGCGTCGTCACCGGCGTCATCTGAGTGAGCGGTTTACGAAAATAGAGATGTTTGCCGACCACGAAAAAGTCGTAGTTGAGCAGCCCGGCCAAATGTTGGATATAATGAAAGTCGTCCATCATATTTTGCGAGATCGTCGGCAGCTTGATCGTCGTATCGTCAACATGCGCCGTAGCTTTATGCCTCGAAGCGATTTCTTTGACCACATCGCTGTACTTTTTGTCGTTCCAGGTCTGCATCCGGGTCCCCTTCATCATGAAGAAGCTTAAATCCATCCCTCTGACGTTCACAACGCCGCCGTCGTTCTCCATAAATTCCACGGTGACGGAGGTAATATATCCGCTGAATACGAGCTCGAGCTTGTCCAGGTAACCGAGCGAGATGTCGATGGAAGCGCCCAGCTCGAATACGTCCAGCCACTTCCAGCTGCCGGTATCCCATTCATACGCATTGGTGACGCGGATCAGGAACGAATCCGCAGTCGCTTCCGTCGTCGTTTCGACGCGGACCATGGAGAGCGGAATACTGTCGTCGATTTTGCTTCCATTTACTTTGACGACTGCGGCCGGAGCAAAAAATTGAGCGTACTTCTTTTCCAGACTGGCGAACGGGTACGAGTCGGTTTCCAGCTTTAATTCCGCCATCGCTCAGTCCAGCCTCGGAACAGTAATTCGTCTTCCGGTTTGCAGCCTGGCCGGATTGTCGATCCGGTTCGCTTTGGCGATCTCCCGCCACATCCCGGGGTCTTTGTACTCATGGGCGGCGATCATCCACAGCTCCTCGCCCTGGCTCAGCATCTTTTGTTTCGTCCGGTCGGACGAATGCCGGGGGATATGCTGCAGCTGCTCCTCCTTCGTATACCAGGAACGGAACGTAACTTTCAGCTTCGCGCGCACCGGTATGCCCGAATCGAGAAACATCGTGAACGAATGCGCCACTTTTTCGACGACGCCTTTGAAATCGACGGACCCCCACACGAACCGGCATACGGGAGGAGCGTGAAGCTCTCTTTCCACATCGAGCAGGCCCGTAATCTTTCTGGTGTAATCCCGCACGTCCGTTCCTTTTTCGTATGTATCGAAAAATAAATCCATCGTGAGCGTCGTCGTATTGCCGCTGACGAACTGCCCCACCGGCATCGACAGCCCGGGAACCCGTTCCCATTTGTAATGATTGCTCGCATCCATCGCGTATTCGCTTGGGTTAAACAACACCTCGATATTTTCTTTGCTGTTGCCCCGGTCAACGATGATCATCGCTTTTTTGAGCGCCAATCGGTTTCACTGCCTTTCCTGTTAGTCCGGCGAATCCAAACGTGCTTCGACCCCGTCATCCCATCTTCTCGGTGCTGAAAACCGGACTTTTTGAACTCGCACTATAACCCGCGCGTCTGCCTGTCGAAGCGGATCTTTTTCTCGATCTCGCGGTAGACGCGGTCGGCGATTTTTTTGATATCGAACTGCGGCAGCTTCTTCACCATTTCCTGAAGCTCGCCCAAGTCGAGCGCCGGAGCCGCTTCTTCACGGGCGGTCTCCGCAGCCGGCGGCGCGGTTGTCTGGGGTGCCCGGCGGTAATCCAGCTCGGCCGGATCTTCGGCCCATGAGCTGGCCGGCGGCGGCGAAGCGGCAGCGGCTTCCAGCTTGTGCTCCAGCGGAGCCGCAACCCGCGCAAGCGCCGACTCGCGCCCGGTCGGCGGGAGTGCAGTTGCCGGCACCTGCTGCGAAGCCGCAGCCGGGAGCGGGCGATTCAACCGGATCGGCTCCAATAAGGGCGAGGCGCCTCCCGGCGATCCCATCCCGCGAAGTCCGACCGTTACTGCCGGGCCACTCGCAGCGGGGCTCTGTCCTGTGCCGGACCGTTGTTCTCCGGCTCCCGGACTTGTCCGTTTCGTTAGTCCCCCCGCCAGCGGTCCGCCAAGGCCGCTGATAACCGGTCTCGCTTGATACACACCCGAGGCGGGGCGGAACGTCAGCCGATCGCTGCGGATGATCGTGAGCTTGTCATGTCCGCGCGATGCGGGCTGACGATCCGGAACCGCCGCAACAGCCGCATTCGTCCGCCTCCCGGCGACGGCGCTTATTCCCGGGAGACCCGGCAATCGCGCGGGTCGGTATATATTCGTTCGGGAGCTGAATTGGTTAAAGCTGCGATAGACGGTCAAATTTGTGCCGCCTTGCGAAAGGGCGGGCCGGAAAGACCCGTCCAAGCTCCCCGGAGCCGCGAGACGGGTCGGAACCGCGGCTGCGAAACCGGCAGTTTCGCTTGCACGCGCTCCGCCTGCAGACGGCTCCGCACCGGAAGGCGCATAACGGGATAACGGGCTCCCCGCGCTTGTCCTGTTCGTCGGTTCTCCGGGATATCGGCTGGCAGCTGGTTCCGCTTTATCCTTGTGCGCGAATCGGACGGCTGCCGTCTGTCTCTCGGACAATCCGGGTGAATCAGCAACGAGGGAAGACGCATGTGCAGGCTGAATCCCCTTGCGCCGCAGCGGTTGAGCGTTCTCTCCCGCTTCCTGCAGCGTCGTCATCGGTCGGCTGACCGCCATCGCAGCACTTCGTCCGCTCCGCCGATGGGCGGTCAGCGGCTCCTCTGCGGTTCCGCCGCTTGCACCCGGCTTCCTGCGAAGCCATATCGACGGCGTCTCCGCCTGGAGCCGCCATCCGCTGCCGGATGCGAAACCGATCGGCCGCGGCCCTTCGTGACTCGTCCGCCTATCCGCCGGTGTCACCCGGCCGGACCGGTTTGCCTCGCGGCTCGCCCGATCGGCGTTCCCGCCTATTGGCGAGCGAGCCGGGCCGCCTCGAATCGCCGCGAAACCTCGCCGATTCGCCAGTAACGTCCTGTCGTCTGCCAGCAGCGACAACGAGCGGGCCGCAGGCCGCATCCCTCCGGCTGCGTGTAATGGCTCTTTTCCGGGTACGCCCTCTGACTGGGAGAGCGTCGAAAGCGGCGGTGCGGCGGAACCAGTTCTGAGAATAGTCGGATCAGCGGAAAGAGACGGTTTGCGAGGGCGCTGCTGCAATCGCCGCTCTTCCGGGCTGCTGATCGTATGTACATCGTTCCAAAGATCATCCGGGCGTATAGGCGGAGCTTCAGACCTTATCCCGCTCCTCCTGGTGGACCGCTCCGGTGCGCGCAAGGAACCGATTTTCCGGTTCGGCCCGTGTGACAGGCCGGAGACGGAAAGCGGTCCGCGCCTCGTTCCCGCATCATCATGCGGCTCGTCCATCCGGACAGTCATCTGGAGTAGGCTGCCTGCTGTCGGACTGCCGGATCGGTGCCCCGCCGCCGGGTATTCCGGACGGCTGCCGTCTTTCTGCATCCGGCCTGTCCGCAGCTGATCACGGTCTGCTGCCGGGTTACCGGTCGGCAGCGAACCGATCGTCCGACTGGCTCGCCGGCCATCCGTTCTCAATCGCTGAATCGGATCAGCCATAGAACGGTCTGCCAAATGGCGCATAACATGGGTTCGCTGAAACGCGCTCCGCTCCGAGATCCCGCCCAACATCGCAGCCAGACGGCGTTGCAGCATTCCGGCGGTTGACAGCATGGGTGCCGCAGCCGGCGGCGGTACCGCGAGCCGGATATCGGCGGCAGCGGAACGAGTGCCGAATAATTCTGCTTCCCCGGCATCATCTTTCGTGCCGGCCGAGCTCCGGCTCCGTCCGAGATCGTTCGAAGCGACCTTAGAAGTAGCCATGCGGAGATCCGCCCCGGCCAGCGGGTCGGGCAACATATCCGGCCGCGATCCCCGGTCAGGGGCCGTCTCGTCTGCCGAACGACGCAAAACGTCGGTTGGCTTGAATCCGCTCCGCCCGGCCGGGCGGCCCAACATCTCTGTCGGACTGCGGCCCCGCGTTCCCGCATCGGTCATCGGCGTGCCCCTTGCAGTTACCGTCCATTCCGGAAGCCGGATATCGGCGGAGCCGGCAGGGGATACGCTTCGTTCAACCGCAACCGCACCTTTTGCGCTTTTATTCAAGCCTGCTGCGGAATCGGCCGTTTGTCGTCTACTCTTCGGTTTCTCGCTATAGAGCTCATGTGCCCCCTCGGTTGCAAGAGTCGAATTGCTCTTGTATATACGCTGTATAAAAAGCGGAACTGGACGCAGCTGTTCCGGGCTGTATGGCTGCCCCGACAGGATATGCCGGTTTGCCTTCCAGGTCTCATTGGCGAAATCCGAAGCGGGTATTGGAACAAATAACCGGTCTGCCGGGCGGTTGTCTCGCGTCCTGTTCCCGGCCGTCGTCCCGTCGTCGTTGTCAGCAACTTGTACGTTTATGGCCGTGTACGGCGATCCCGGACGATCGGAACGAACGGAAACCGTGCGGTTCACGACCGCGGAACGTGCCGTACTCCGGCTATTCCTCATCGCCTTGACCGGACTCGGAGCCAGGCTTACTGGATCGGCCGGCGTTTTTCTTAAAATACCGGGAGCAGGTTGTGCAGCCCTTCTGCCCCCGTCCCTCCCCTGCCAATCCGGGAGCTCAGCGGTCGCCGGGACGCCTCTCGCCAGGGCCTGCCGCAAATGGCCGGCCATAACGGCTGCTCGCCGGCTTATCCGCAAAGCGAAACGATGCGGATCGGCCTGTCGACCGGGCCTGTGCGCGGCGGCGGTGTCGCCATCCGTATCAGGCCATGGCCGGCCGCTGAGCATGAGACTCCTCCCGCCGACAGGCGGGTTCGTTGCGGTTCTCGCAACATTAGGCTTGGCGGCGGTCCGCCTGATAACGGCACCGGAGCGCACAAGCGCTTGTACCGGATTCGATACGGGTACAGCGTGTTTATATGGAAGACGGACCGGCTCCGGACCGGGCGACTCTGCAAGCGATGCGAATGCGGCTGTCGAAACGCCTCGTCGAATCCTCTGTCGTTGTCCGGTCACGGAGAATCCTCTATCATGGTCGTTATTTAAGCGAACGGGCGTTGAAGCGGCCCCGTCGGAGTAGCCGGTTCGCCCAGTGGCGATTGCCGGATACGTCCCGTTTTCGTTTGGGAAACCGGGTTTGGCCGGCCGTGTGATCGGACCGGCAGTCATATTGCGATTCGGCCATCTCCGAACAAGCAGAGATGCCGGCTCGCCGCTTTGCAAGCCTATACCGTATCTTCCTGCCGGAAAAACGGCGGGTGAAGCGGTTGTGCGGGCCAAGCTGCCGACATTCGGCAGCGGTTGTCCTCCCAAACGGTGATGGAGAGGAACCGTCCAAGGCTTCAATCGGATTACGCCTTTACCCGTACCTCCGGGAGCAGCCGGACCGGGTCCGTTTGTCTCTTTAACTTGCTTGCCGCCTTTTCGTCTGCGCTTCGCGGCTCCTGCTCCACTTTGGGCAGGTACGGCCGGTTCTGCCGAATCCGCGGATTCCATAGGAGGCTCGGCGTCTTGAGCTTTTTTCTTTCGTCCGCCCGGACTTTTCCTCCGGGTCCCCTTCGCTGCCGGGGCGTCTTCCCCCGTCTGGACGGGTTCGGCTTGCGCCGGAGCGCGGGTTGATTCATGTGCAGTGGAAGCTGCACGGGTTGCGGGATAAGCGTGCTCGGACGGCTGCCCGGAAACGTCCGGCCGGGGCTTGCCCCAATTCTGCGCATCCTGCCGCTCTGCCTTGGGCGTCGTTACGCCGCGGACTCGTTCGTCCCGCAGCACGATCGTCGCCGTCAAGGCGCTCCGTTCCTTCGGCTCCGCCGGCATGGCTGCCTGCAGCAGCTGCAGACGGGTCAGCCATTGCACCGTCATCGGATCGCTGCGTCTGGAACCGCCCATGATATGCTGCACCAGCTCGCGCTGATGCTTGAAGACCAGCGACAGCCGGCCGATATAGTCGTCTTGATTAAATCCGTACTTGCCGGCGATACCGGACGCGAAACGGTTCGTTTCGAGAGCGGAACGCGTTATCGAGGTGCGGCCGGGCGATAGGGACGCTCTCCGCGAGCCGGCCGCCAGCCGGGCTCGGGATCGGGCGTTATTCGGTTGTAGCGGAGCCATATCGAATCCCCCTGCCTGCCACTCTATTTGCTGAAGATCGTTTTCAAGCCGGTATGCACAATTTCGATCGATTCTATCGCTACGCTGCCGGTTGATGCGTTCAAGTCCGGCCCGTTCCATTTGACCGGATAAGCGTCAAAAAAATTCCAGCGGCAAATCTCTTTGCCGGCTTGGTTGTGCAGGATAATGGAGCCGCTTTTCCGTTTCACCTGGCCTGCGGCTACCCCGTCATACCAATCCCACAGCTCGCTCGACTGGGTCATGCCCCTCTTCAGCACGATCCGGGGATACTTCGTCTGCTTCGGGAATATGTGCACGTGGGTATTCAGCCCGCCTTCGGCATATTCCATCACCTCGGTTTCGGACTTGATGCCCGTCACCTCGGAGAACCCGCCGACCAGAAGCCCGTCCAGCTCCACCTTGAACCGGAACGCGCCGTTCACATCGTTCACGCGTTGTACGGTCTTCATCTGGCTCACCTCTTGTTAAACACATCGAACGGATTGTCCGGCGCTTCTTTCCCGTCATCGTTCAAATTGCGGTTAATTTTCGAGATTTCCTCGCACCAGCGGCGGCGCTCCCGGTGCTCCATCGACATGATCTGTTCGTGAGGCCAATGAAAGTAATAAGCGATAAAGCTGGCCTCTTCATAAATTTTGTCGACGGGATAGCCGGTTATGCCTCCGCCGTCTCGTCCAAAAAAGAAACGTCCACATCGAATTCATGCTCGCACTTCGGACACGTGCAGTGTACTTTCGGCACTTCCGCTTCGTTGATCGTCCGGTACAGATTTTGCAAATAAGCGAGGTCCGCCGTAAACAGCCTTTCGATGACGCGGGTATCGATCGCCCGCAGATCGCCCAGCTTGGTGACGACTCTCGCAAGCAAAATAATGCTCAGGTAGCCCGGGTTTTGCTGGACGCGCTGGTCGCGCATCGGCAAAATTTCGTCAGCCGCCGTAGCCAGCCTCATCACGCCGCGCTTGTGAAGATCTCCGTTCTCGTCGACATAGCCGCGGGGAAGCACAAATTCGTACTCGGTTTGAAAAGCCATCGTTCAAGTCCTCCTAGTCGTAACGTTCCGATCGAAGTCCCGGGAACAGCCGGGCTATGCCGCCCGGCTGTTCTACCGCTTCTTCGCTTCCTTACTTCGTGCGTGTCATGCCTTCGTGCGCGAGCTCCAAGTTCTCGATCGCCACTTCATTGCCCGAGCCGTTGAAGCCGGGAGCCGAATATTTGGACGGCCATGCTTCGATAACTTGCCAAGTGGCCACGTCCTGGCCTTCCTCGTCGATCGCGATGATCGTCACCGTCTTGCGCGAGATTTTGCCCTGTATGGATTCGGACATCCAATTGTACATATCCAAAGAGTCGGTGACGCCCCACTTCAACGTAATGTTGCCGTATTTGGCGAGTCCCGGAAGTTTGCGTGGCGTGATCGTCTCGTTGCCCTCCCGGTATTCGATTACGGATAAACTGGCGTCAAAGCCGGACACTTCGCTGAAACCGGCTTGCTGAATGCCTTCCACTTCGATACGGAACCTAAAATTGCGGTATGGATCTTTGCGCTCGCCTGCCATACTATACCCCTTCCCCAGACTTTAAGAATGAACAGCGTCATGTAAGCCGCCAGCGGCTTACTCTTCTCTCGTTTTTTGCGTAATCCGGAAAATGACGAACTCCGCAGGCTTCACCGGAGCGACGCCGATTACGCAGATGAGGCGGCCGTTGTCGATATCGTCCTGCGTCATCGTGCTTCTGCCGATATTGATGTAGAACGCTTCGCTCGGGCTTCCTCCGGTAAGAGCTCCGTCTCTCCATACCCGGGTCAGGAACGCGTCGATCGTCCGCTGTACGCGTGCCCACAGCTGCTCGTCGTTCGGTTCGAAGACGACCCAGTTCGTGCCGTTGCGGATCGATTCTTCCAGAAAAATGAACAAACGTCTGACGTTGATATATTTCCACAGTCCGTTGGAGGAACAAGTGCGGGCGCCCCATACGCGAATCCCTTGTCCGGCAAACTGACGGATCAGGTTGACCCCTTGCGGATTGAGAATATCCTGCTCGCCCTTATTGTATTGGCAGTCGAGTCCGACTACGCCGCGCACGACCTCGTTCGCAGGAGCCTTGTGCACGCCGCGCGTATTGTCCGAACGGGCATAAATACCGGCCATCGAACCTGAAGGAGGTATGTAGATGTTGCGTTTGTCGAGGGGATCGAACACTTGCAGCCACGGGTTGTACATGGCGGCGTACTGGCTGTCGAAAATGTTGCGGTGCGTCATGACGTCCGCCACTTTCGTCTTGTCGCGCGGAATGTCGAGAATCGCAAAACGGCTGCCCAAATTCTCGCAATGCGCAACAAGCGCAAGCTGAACGTTCGGGTCGGTTACACCCGGAACCGCCATAATGCTGGCGAAATCGTTGTCGATAAACGCCTGGATACCGGTACGCTTGCCCGGACCGCGGTCTTGGCCCATGAAGTCGGAAGCGGACAAATTAGCCAGCGAGCCGTCGCTGCCTCCGGACAGGGCGATCTGGAACTTGCCTTGCGACTCGCTGCTTCCGGATACGACCTCGAACGGTGCGACCGCGCCGAAATCGCCGCTGGAGATGTCCTGCACTTTGACGATATTCGAGCGTGCCATCACTTTCTCGATATGGTTTGCCGCCGAGACGTTCAACGACATTTTCTCGAACGTTTCCGCCTCGTCGCCATAGAAGACATGGAACGTAAATTCGCAGGTCGTGAGCACTTTCGCCGGGAGCAGATTTTGATCCACGACGGAATCTCCGCCCTCAAGCGCCGACTCGAGCTCGATAATGTTGTCCTGGGAAGAGACGACCTTGTTGTACTGCTTCTCTCCGCCGGCTTCGAAAGCGACGACGTCGCCTACGTTGAATCCGGCGTTGTTCTTCACACGGTATTGCTTGGCTTGTCCCGCTTCGCCCAAAATTTCATAGATTTGCGTTTTGGCTTTGCTGGACGGTACGACGGCAATCCTCACCTGGTTGCCCCAAGTTCCCGGATTTTTCGACTGGATGTTCAGAACGGCCGATTCCTTGCTGCCGCCCGCTTGGTTGCTTGCCGGCTTCGCGTCGGATGGCGCTACCCGCATAATGAACGCGCGGGACCCTCCGTTCAGAAAAAAGTGCTCTACGGCGTAAGCCAAAAACCGGTAATCGCCGAAAGCATTTTCGGACAAATATCCTCCGAAGATACGGTTAAAATCGGCAACACTCGTGACGAGCTGCGGAAGCCCCTCGATCTCCCCGCGTTGAGCCAGACCGATAAAGCCGGCTGTACTCGTGCTTGCACCTTCAAGCGGTTGAGCGCCGCTGTCAAACTCTTCCACATACACGCCTGGCGATAAATACTCAGCCATTGTTTCCCGGACCTGTTTGCCTGTCCCTCGGTTTCGCCTGGGACATTGCGGCAAACGAATGCCAGTTCTCTCCTTTCAGCTTTTGCTTTATGTTGCAAAATGGAGGAATGACGCTTTCGGCCATCGTTCCATTCTACTTCAACACCCATGTCCCCAGACTCACCGTGACGCCCTGCCTGACCGTCACATCCATAACCGCCGGTTCCCCGTCCTGCGCGCGCACGCTCAGCGACGCCGGATACGCTTCGACAGCGCTTCCTGGGAAGGCGACCGCGATCTCTCCGCGTTCCGTCGTCCTGGTCCGGTATACCGGCAGCAGCATCGATCCGCGCGAATAGGCAGCCTCCAGCGGACGTTCCAGCCGGAATCGTTTCTGATACTCGATCGTATCGAGGATTCGCACCGTTTCCCGGGTTTCCTTCGCCCCCCGGCCGACGAGCACGAACGTATCGCCGCAGCCTGCCGGCACCGACAGACCGGATACCGCGATCTCCGCGGCCCCTTCCGGCGTCTGCTCCTCCGCGAGACGCCCTACGACGCATTCCTCGGAGGAAAGGGCAGCCGTGACGAGCGCTCCGCGCACCGGATTCCCCGACGCATCCGTAACCATAGCCCGGATCAGGGTGACGCTCGGCCGGTACGGATAGGAAGGCAGCGGGAGCAGCGGAAGCTGAACGATTACATTTCCGGTACCGACCGAAATCAGCCGCGTTTCCCGAAAATAATAACTAGAATCGATTTCCAGCTCATACTCGCCCGGTTCCAAATCGTTAAATATGTACGTGCCGTCCGGCTTGCCGACCGGCCTCCTCGGGTAATTCGCCAGCCGGACTTCCAGCTTCCGGTCGGACGGCGGCGCGGCAAGGAAACTATCGCGCAGCAGCACGACCAGGGACACCCGGCTTTTCATACGAACGATCCGCAGTTGTTCCATGCGGATTCCCCCTAACCTTGAATCGAGACGTCTCGTTCGGTAACCCGCTTGGTCGTTTTGATTCGAGTCGAGTCGATCATAACAGGTCCTGCAACGTAACTGACGGACAACCGGTAAGGCGTGTCGGCGAAATTCCACATGTTCAGCAGCGCATCGCCGGGCATGCTTTCCATCACGACGCGCACTTCCTCATTCCGCTCGGCAAGCGTGCCGATTAACGCCGGGCCGCGCAGGACGGAATGATCGTACAGCACTTGCATCGCACGACCGAGAATACGCTGCTCGTCCAAGGCTCGGGATTGCAGCTCGGCCGGAGAATGCACCGTCATCAAGTAGTGAAGATCCACCGTCATCGGCGGAAACTGAATTTCGCCCGTTCCCCGCGAGACCATCTGGGTTTTCCGGCTGTCGCCGCTCTCCCGTACGCTGTACAGAAACAGCGACAAGTAGAAATCCCCCTTGTCCACCGGGCTACCGAGGCCGATCAGCTCGGGCTGCGGGATCGGATCGGGCGTCATGCGCTCCCGAAGCAGCTTGATGAGGGAAGCGCTGACATCGGCTATAACGGAATATTCGCCTATAAGTATCCACTCCCAACCGCAAACGGTAAATCGTTCGGAAAGGCTGCCGCCAAACCACGCGCAACGATCAAGCGCCGCCTATTCGGCGGCACCCTGATGCATGCGTGTATGCAATGTCCGGCTCTCTTTCGTATCCATCGAATTGCCTATTGCAGGCAAGCCATGCGTGACATTTTCCGACTCTACTCTATTATATAGGTAATATAGTGTACTTAGCTATAGCGATTTCGGTGAGATTTACCACAATTTAAGCTCTCTCAGTAATGTTCGAAGCCGGTTCGCGGGACGATTTTCCCGGATTTCTGCAATTCGTGGCGCACGGCGTGAACCAGATGCCGCATGCCGATCCCCGTCCCTCTCTCCGCAGCCAGAAACGCCGCCGATAAAACGACGTTTTTGATATTGCCTCCGGCGATTTCGTACGATTTGGCCAGCCATTTGAAATCTACGTCGTCCGAAAGCGGCGTTTCCGAAGGAATCGTGGCCCGCCATATTTTCTCCCGGTACTCCGCGTCCGGGAACGGAAACTTGATGACGTAATTGATTCTTCGCAGAAACGCCTCGTCGATATTGTTCAGCAGGTTGGTGGCGAGTACGGAGATCCCGTCGTACTCCTCCATTTTCTGCAGCAGGTACGCCGTCTCGATATTCGCATATTTGTCGTGCGCGTCCTTGACCTCCGACCGTTTGCCGAACAAGGCGTCCGTCTCGTCAAAAAACAGGATCGCCCCGCTTTTGCGCCCCTCCTGAAAAATCTCGTGCAAGTTTTTCTCGGTCTCCCCGATATATTTGCTAATCACTTGCGACAAGTCGATCTTATACAGCTCCATGTGCAAATCTTTGGCCACCACTTGGGCGGACATCGTCTTCCCGGTGCCGGGAGGACCGGCGAACAGCATCGAGAGCCCTTTTCCGTAAGCAAGCTTGCGTTCGAAGCCCCAGTCGCCGTATACGACATTTCTGTACTTCACCTGATTGCAGGCGTTGCGCAGCAGCTCCTTCTGCTCTTCCGGCAGCACGATATCGTCCCAGCCGTAGCGCGGCTGAATCCGGACGGCTTTCCGTTCCAGACTGTGCCGCACCTGCCCGTAGCTCGCCTGATCGATGACGGCCGCCGCGCGCTCGCCGTTCCATGCGGCCGACCGCACCGCTTCTTGCAGCGCGCTCCGGATCTGCCCGGGAGTAAAGCGGAACTTGGCAGCGAGCCCCGGCCAGTCCACAGCTTCATCAAACCCCTGTACCGCTGCATATGCCTGCCAGACCGACAATCTCTCCTGCTCCGAAGGTACGGTCAGCTCCCGCTCCAGCCAACCTCGGCGCGGCGTCCCCAGATCCGCCCTCAACCTGGACTCGGACAGTAAAAAGACGGGAAGCCGGCAATCGTCCAACTCCTCGCGAAACAGGCGAAGCCGCTCTCTGGCGCCGGCGTCCGGCTCGTCCGGGTCCAGTACTTCCGCGTTCTCGAAGGCGAGGCACGCCTGATGCAGGAGCGCCTCTCTCAGCACTTTGCCCAGCCGGCTGCGGAACCCTTCTCCCTCGGCGACAATCGCCCGCATATCGGCGATCAGCAAGTTTTTGCCCCATTTGGCCGCGGCGTGACGAAGCTGAAACTTTTTGCCGGAGCCTGCAGGACCCCACAGCCGGACTCCCGTCGCGGCTTCGCCGCTTCGCCCGGAGGAGGCGGAGCTCCCGACAGGAGCGCGGGCCGACAACTGCGCCTGCACGTCATGATGCACCAGCAACGGCTCCAAAAGTTCGTCCGGATAATGGATCGTCACGACCGGCTGGAGCTCTTCGTCCAGCGCGCCCGTATCGAGAAGAAACGCCGTCACTCTCCGGTCGAGCGCAAACGGTCTGGACAGCAGCGGCCTGCCGAACGGTTCGTTCTCCTCCTTCGCCAGCACATACTTCGACAGCTTGCCGCGCGGGGAGAAAGCGACCCGGGCCGCACGCATCTCGTCAGCCGTCCGGCATACGAGCTGAAGCGCAAGGCCGACGTTCGGCAAACGAATCGTCAAATCGTCCGCCATAAATCCGAATATCCGCTCATATTTCCGGTCGAGCTCGACAGCCAGAGCCAGCATAACGACCCCTTGCTCCACGGCGTTTAAGGAGAAGACGCTGCTTACATGCACGATCGGCAAAAAGACGCCGCTCTCCCTGCTCGCCGCCTTGCGTCCCGCAATCTCGTCCCGGAGGGCGTTGATTTTGCCCGCGCGTTCCTCTGTCTCCGGATCTCCGTCTTCCTCCGCATCCGTCACCTCCTCCACATCCGCGACCAAACGCATAAATTCGTCCTCGGACACGTACATCCCCCGGAAGGCGTCCGCTTGCGGGTCCTGCTCCGGAAAACCGCGGCGGCTGTACAGCTGCAGCAGCTTCAAATCCAGGAGACGAAGCTCGTCCGCGTAATGTTCCCATATATGCGAATAGGGCCGTGCGGCCGCCCGTTCTCCCGGCGTTTTCCCTATCGATGTTTTGCTCAACCGTCCGCACCCTCTCTGTATCATTTCCCTGAAATTCGTTTAGCGCCTCGCCCTTTGCCGGGAAGACCTCAATCGCAGCTCCTCCCTGTATTTCATCACCGTCCGGCGAGAAATGTGCAGGCCGTCCGCAGCGAGCAGATCGGCGATCTGCTGGTCGGAGAGCGGCGTCGCCTTGTTCTCTCCGTCGATCAGCCGCCTTATTTTCGCCTTTACGGCTTCCGCCGAGGCCGGGATGCCGCCGCTCGTAGGCAACCCGTTTGTAAAGAAAAACTTCAATGCATAAACGCCGCCCGGCAGCTGCACGAATTTGTGCTGAACCGCCCGGCTTACCGTCGACTCGTGCAACTGCAGCCGTTCCGCGATCGTGCGCAGGCTCATCGGCTTCAAACCGTCTACGCCCCGCTCCAAAAACGCGCGCTGTTCCTCCACGATCGCACCGATAACCCGGCTCAACGTCGCCTTTCGCTGCTCCAGACTTCGGATCAGCGAGCGGGCCGCCTGCAGATGATCGCGAAGATACGCTTTCGTCCGCATATCCCCGCTATTGTACGCCAGCTGCTTGTAGTACGGACTAAGGCGAAGGGAAGGGGTGCTCCGATCGTTAAGAAACAGAACATAGTCCCCTCCGACATTGCGGACTTCCGCATCGGGAACGATAATCGTCCCCGAATCTCTGGAATACCCCGCACCCGGGCGCGGGTTCAGCGTGCGAATATAAGCTACCGCCGCTTCCACCTCGGCGATTCCGATGCCCAGCCCAACGGATATGCGCCGGTAGCTGCCGGCCGCCACCTCCTGAAGATATCCGTTCACGATCGGGATCGCATGCTCGTTGGCATAAGAATCCCGCTCGATCTGAAGGCGCAAGCATTGCTGCAGCGTTGCCGCAGCCACTCCGGCCGGCTCCAGCGACTGCAAAGCCGCGATCGCCTCCTCCACCCGGCGGACCGGTTCGCGCAAGCAAGCGGCCGCTTCCTCCACCCCGATCCGCAAGTAGCCGCTCTCATCCAGATTGCCCGCCAAATACCGGGCGATCCGATACAGATCGTCCGCCATGCCGCTCATCCGGAGCTGACCGAGCAGCGACAGTTCGAGCGTCTCCTCCGGGGCGCACACTCGCCCCAGTTCCTCATCGCGGTCGGGATTGCGTGCGCGCCCACCGCTGTCGGACCGGCTCCGGCTCCGGCTGCCGCGCGAATATTCCGCCGACTCCACCGTTTCCATCGGCTCCATGCACGGATTTCCCTCCAGCTGATCCCGGACATACAACTCCAGATCGGCCGCCGCCATCTGCAGCACGTTCATCGCCTGAATCAACTGCGGGGTCATATTCAGTTTCGTATAAAGGCCCTGGACCTGCGACTGCCCGACCCACATGCCGCTCCCCCGCCTTCCATCAGCCGGCCGCGCGAATCGCCGGCTTCCGGTCATAATAATAGTTGCGCATGCCGCCTTCCATCGTCATCGTCACCGTCCCCGACAAGCCCCGACAAACGCTTCGAACAGCTTCCTCGAGATATCGTCCGTGCCGGCCGTCTCCTCCGGGTGCCACTGCACCCCGAGGACGAACCGGTCGCCGCTCTCGCTTTCGATCGCCTCGACAGTCCCGTCCCCGGCTCTGGCCGTTATCCGCATACCGGGAGCCGGCTGCTTGACGGCCTGATGGTGGAAGCTGTTCACCTTAAACGAAGTCGTCCCGGCAATTCGCGCTACCAGACTGTCTTCGTCGGCTGTAACCGCGTGAGACAGGTGGGAGGTTGGCGCCTTCTGGCTATGCTGAATCGTCTTGCATTGCGAATAAATATCCTGATACAAGCTGCCGCCCAGCGCCACGTTTAACACCTGTTCGCCCCGGCATATCGCGAAGATCGGCTTGCCGGCGGACGCATATTCGCGAATCAGCAGCACTTCCAGCCGGTCGCGCTCGGGCGTAATTCGCCCCAGTTCCTTCAGCGGCTCCTCCCCGTAATAGCCCGGATCGATATCCGCGCCGCCGGTAAGCATCAGACCGTCCGTCTTGCCGCACAGCCGGCGGACTTCCGCCTCTCCGAGCCCGAACGGGACGATGACCGGTATACCTCCCGCGCGTATAATCCAGTCCGAGTACGCATATTTCAAAACGGCGGTATTCTCGTCACAGCTTGCTGTAACGGCGATAATCGGCTTCAAGTCCATACACCCACTCCTCCATACGTTCCGTTACTCCTAGGTATACATGATGCGGACGGTTACGTAAACCACTTTTTATCGGTCAGCCCTTCTCCACGCCAACCCGGTCCGGCACAAAGAGGGCGGCGGTGCACGATTGTTAGTTTGGTTAGTTTACCTTGGTTGCCGCAGTTGCCTTGCTTGGCTCTTTTGGCTCGTCTGCCACATTTGCCCCGTTTGCCTCGCTTGCCTCACTTACCTCGTCTGCCTCAGTTGCCTCGGTTGCCTCGCTTCGCTCGTTTACCCCCGTTTACCTCGTCTACCGCATCTGCCACGCTTGCCTCTTTTGCCTTTATTGCCCCTTTCGCCTTTCCTGTCCCGTTTGCCTCGATTGCCTTTTTTGCCTGGTTTGTCACTTTTGTCCCATCTGCCACGCTTGCCTCTTTTGCCACTTCTACCTCAGTTGTCACGTTTGTCACTGTTGCTGCGTTCAAGTTCATCCTTGCGCCGCATTTCTGTAACGGACATCACAGCCGCTTAGCCGTCAATTTGTAGCACTTTTTCATTCTAACGGTCATAGAAGCACTTATTACTCAATTAATCCGTAAAAAGGAGGACTTAGACAGCTATAAGCGGCTCCCATGTCCGTTACGTAATCCACTCCACCCCTTTTTCCACTCTAAGCTGCAGCTGTGTCCGTTATGACATTGTTTCGCAAACGCGCCGCGGTGTCCATTGGCCGGAGGACGGGGCACGCCAACAAAACAAAGCTTTCTACGCAGCGAATGACCAGACCGCCGGAGCCGCTTAGACGCAACGAGTTAAGATGAGGCGTGGCAAGCCGGGTCGCGAAGAGGACCGCACTCTCGCACTGTCGACCACCTAAAAAAAGCCCCCGATCCTGTCCGGTCAGGACAAAACGGGGACTTCACGAGTTGCCGATTGCAATCTCAGAACGTATTGTATGGGATAAAATGCGTTGCCGGCGGCCAACTCCGATTTTCAAACCAATAGGTCATGCCCTGAGCGTGTAGCGATTACACTTGCTCCAACACCGTCTCAAACCCAACCTCGAACATCCGGCTCCACGGCAAATGCACGTCCTCGATGCGGATTCGTCCCGGGCAGCTTTCCTGTACATACTGCTCCACGAATTCCTCGAGCTTCCGCTGGATGACGGCATACACTTCCGCCTGCACATGAGTCAGCTCGTAGTAGCTGGCTCCAAGCTTAGGCAGCTCGTTATGGATAACGTCTTTGCGGACAAGCGCCTGGTAGCCCCAGTCCTCGATTAACCGGAAATAATAGTAAGCTCTGCTCCGATTCAGCCGTTCCGCCGACTGGTCGCCGCGGCCGCGATAATACGACTCGATGATCGCATGGGAGATCACCGTTCCGAGCGTATTGCCCGACGTATTCCAAGCCGCATACGCCGCAATATCGTGCAGCAGTCCGCTGCGCGCGACCAGCTTCATAAACGGCAGATCCGAGCCGTTGCTTACCGCTACGTCGGCCAATGCAACCATATGGCCTTCCCGGATATAATGGCGGATCGCCTGTACGAACTCCTTCGGATTCGTCTCCGAAAAATACGCACGGTTGCGCCCGCTGTATGGAGTGGAGCATTCCGCCATATCCTTCTGCCCGACCGGCGGAGAATTCGTCATCAGGACAAAGTCGGTTCCGGCCGAATTGTCGTGCGACACGGCTCCTGCCGCCGTCAAATGATATTTGATGCTTTCCCCGAGGGAGCGGTCCTCGTACTTCGGCGCGACGAACGGGCCATGTACCGAAGAATAGCGGACGAACGCTTTCGGAATATACCCTTTCGCTTCGCAAAACGCTCTAGCGAACAGCGTGCAGCCGATCTCGTCCGCACCCGGATAAATCATGACGCGGTCGCTGATGTCGAGCTCTTCCGCAAGCAGCGTCAGCTTCCGCTGTTCCAGCGGGCTGAAGCCGTATTGGGAATTGTCGTCGAGCGGGACAATCAGATAATCGATAATTCCGTCACGGACAAGCTTCATCGTCTCCGCATTCACAAACGAATTCGTTTTCCGGCGCGTCAGGAAATCTTCCAGCACCGCCTCCGGAATTGCAGCCGTAACCGCCTCCAGACGAGCCGTCTCTTCCTCATCCAAACTTTCCTGCTCGGCCTTGTCCTTCAGCCAGCCGTACGTAAAAATTTCGTTGCCGTAGTCGGCGTAATAATCCGGTTCTTCCTCCGAGCTGGAGTAAGCCGGAACCCGGGTAATCAGGTTGAATCCATATATGCGAAGCTGCGGATTGTCCCGCTTAAGCTCGGCCAGCACGGCCAGACGCTCCTTGCAGACCGCTTCGTCCGTATGGTGCAGACGGGACGGCACGATTCCTCCGTGCACGAGCATATCGATCGAAACGATCAGAGCGTCTGCGCCGGAAACCGCCCCGGGCAGCCAGTCGCGGATCGCATCTGTATTTGCAGCCGTTTTTTTGCGTCCTAACATGCCGATCTCCGGCGCTTTTAAGGTCATATCCGTCATCGACGCCAAAATTTGCGGGTAGCGGTAGTTACAAGGTCTTTCGTCCAACGGAACATACACGATCGTTTGCATGGTTTTCTCTCCTAGCGATAAGTAAGTTTAAAAGATTTTTTCCTTTAACAAGGGTAGTTATGGAGAATAACTCCATTCTAACACGACCCGGCCGATAGGGAAAGCACGAACAGCCCGCAACTGCCGCCGCCCAAGCCGCACATCGCCGTCTAATCTCAATAACCCGCTAATCCTCCGGAGTGCTCATGATTAATAAGATGCAACTTTTAGCGATTTCCCTCGTCCATTTTATGTATCCGCATGTATCCGCCTATAGATCCATGGAAATAGTGCAGAATATGACAACCTAAGGAGGTGCCGCCATGAAAAGGCTGCTCGCCGCCATACCGCTGCTGCTCGCTTTAGCCGTCTCCGGCTGCGCAGGCACGGTAAAGGAGCCTGTGGAGCCCGGAACCGGCACAGGAACCGGAACTGGAACAGGTACCGCGTCTCCCGCTCCGCCCGCCGCACCCGATCCGATTCAGGAGCGGCTGAAGTCGATGTCGCTGGACGAAAAGCTGGGACAACTTGTCATCGCCGGCGTCAACGGCACGAAGCTGGACCCGGAAACCCGGAGCCTGATCGAAAAGGATCGCGTCGGAGGATTTATTTTATACAAGCCGAATATCGAATCGGTCGAACAAACCGTATCGTTTCTGAATGAGCTGAAGCAGGCCAACCGCAACAGCCGCATTCCGCTGCTGCTCAGCGTCGATCAGGAGGGCGGAAAGGTGAGCCGGCTGCCGCCGCCCTTAGCCGCCTTGCCGTCCAGCCGGGATATCGCGCGAGCCGGAAAACCGGAGCGTGCTCGCAGCATCGGCGAAGCGATAGGCGAGGAACTGCGGGCGTTCGGCTTCAACGTTAATTATGCCCCGGTGCTGGATGTGGACAGCAATCCGAACAATCCGGTCATCGCCAGCCGGTCGTTCGGCCCCTCGGCCGCAATCGTCAGCTCTTATGGGATCGAACTGATGAAGGGGCTGCAGCACCAAAAAGTGATTCCGGTCGTCAAGCATTTCCCCGGACACGGCGATACTTCCGTCGACTCCCATCTCGATCTCCCGGTTGTGGACAAGACGGCGGACCAGCTGCGCAAGCTGGAGCTCGTCCCGTTTGCCGATGCTGTACGCGCCAAAGCCGATTCCGTCATGATCGCCCATATCCTATTGCCCGATCTCGACCCCGGCGTCCCATCCTCCATGTCCTCGAAGATTATTACCGGGTTGCTGCGGGAGGAGCTCGGCTTCGACGGCGTCGTCATGACGGACGATATGACGATGGGCGCGATAACGAAGCATTACAATCTCGGGCAAGCGGCCGTGCAGTCCTTTAATGCCGGAAGCGATATTCTGCTGGTCGCCCACGAATACAAAAACGCGCGTCTGGTGCTCGACGCCTTGAAGCAAGCCGTCGTATCCGGAGTCATTGCCGCGGAAAGAATCGATCGCAGCGTCAGCCGGATTTTAACTTTGAAGCAGCGCTACGAGCTGTCCGACGAAGCCGCAGGCCCCGTCGATGTTGACAAAATCAACGCCGCAATCCGGCAAGCCGTCGGCAAATAGCCGCCGCCCAAATTCAAACCTCTGTCGCATGGCTTTGCTTCCTCGTTTTGGTTTCGCCAGGCAATAAGGAAAACCGTCCGGTAAAGGTGTCCGGACGGTAACTACTCAGGCAGCAAGAAAGCGAGAGGGAAAGAGGCTGTAATTAAAGAGGAAATCACCTCTCACTACACAAATTCCCTACTATTCTAACCATCTTTTTTGATGTATCTAAGTAGTTACTCCACAAGGTCCATGGACGTGCAAACCCATACGCTTGTGTATGGGAGAGAATGGGGAATGGGTACCTACGCTTCAGTCGCTCGTTATGAGGTTTCGGGGGAACAACCCGGCTCTAGGTGCGGTCCGATAACAGTTGGCTTGCTAGCAGGTTGTTGCGTTCGCCTTCGCCAAAACGTATGTGCGCGGGTTCTAAACCGTATAACAGTCTTTGCTACCTTGTATTTTCGATCTTTTCGACAAACTAA